>CAIRTM010000014.1 GCA_903881505.1 uncultured delta proteobacterium
AGTGAACAGTGCCGCCAGGATCGCGGCATAGGAGAGGTAGAGGAAATTGGCCATACAAAGTCCTTTTTTTGTTTCGCGCAGACCCTTGCGGCCCGCGGGCGCCTTTTATTCATAGCCTGTTTTTTTGCGAGGCACAATAAAATTTGTACGCGCGCGCACGTCTGCCTGTAGAAAAACACGGCAGGCAATAGTGCTGTATGCGCAAAACGCCTTCAGTGCAGGAAGTTGACGTCCTCGGTGTGGAAAATGGAAAGGAATGTGAGCAGGTAGTCGCGGATGTGGCGCGTTATAAGGTAGTTGTTCCTGATATGCTCTTTGCCGTTTTTGGCAAGTCGTGCGGCGAACGCGGGCTCGTTCAGAAGCTGTTTGATCCAGAAGGCGGTGCCGTCGATGGAGCGCGTCAGAATTCCCGAATACTTGTGCGTGATCTGCAGGGGAATGCCGCCCACGGCACCGGCGATCACGGGCCGCTCCTTCCAGAGCGCTTCCGATACGGTCAGGCCGAAGCCTTCTTTCAGCGATTTCTGCAGCACCACGGAGGAAGCGCGCTGCAGGGCGTTGATCTCGATGTCGCTCCCGCCGGGAAGCAGCAGCACGAAGATGTCTTTGTCGCCATCGGCCGCTTCCTGCACCTCTTTGAGCACCTGGGCTCCCTCAGGATCGTCCGTGGCCCCGCCGCCGGCCAGCACGAGCTGGCAGTCGATATATTTCTTCACCTGCCGCCAGGCGTGGATCACGCCGACCGGGTCCTTCAGGTAGTCGAATCGCGATATCTGCGTCACGATCGGCTTTTCCGGATCGATGCCGAAGCGCTCGACCACGGCCGTGACTTCCTCTGCGCCCAGGTCGCGGTTCTTGTCGCTCAAGGGGTCGATCGAGGGAGCGATCAGGACCTGGGGCACGCTCAGGTCGCGCGCGAATGCCGGGGCTGAAAAAATTGCGCTGTCGTAGCGCTCGATGTAGTCCTTGAGAAAGCGCCAGACGTCGTCCTGCGGCCGCGAAAAGTCGATATGACAGCGCCAGACCCAGCTGCGGCCGATCGCGGGGCGCTTTTCAATCAGCGCGATCGGCTGGGGATCGTGGATGAGGATAACATCGCCGCACAAATCCATTTCAGCGGCATTCTGGCGGTTGACCTCGAGGAAATGCTCCATTTCATCAGGCGCAAAATCGGTCGGAACCCCGTGCAGGGCATTGTGAAATTTTTTGGTGGTATTAAAGAATTTTTCACCGCCCTTGATCACGTCCCAGCGCGCGTTGACCCCGAGCTGGTTCATGAGCGGGATCATGCGGTTGAGAATCTCCGCGACCCCGCCGCCGGTTGCTGTGGAGTTGATATTCTGGATGCACCGGCCCTGCAGCTGGCGCGCCAGCAGGAAAAGGGTGTCCACGACCGCGTCGCCGACAATCGGCCGGTAATCGTCAATGGTGCGCATGGAGCCGCCCCCCGGTCAGGCCCACGATTTTTTTGCGCAGGCCTTCGAGTGTCATGGTGTAGGGATCAAGCTGGGCGATCCTGCGCGCAAGATCGTTTTCGCCGAGCTCCGAGGCAAGCCAGTAGGAGAAATCGTTGTCGGCGCGTTCAAGCCTGATGCGCGCCTCGAAGATATGGAAATACAGCGAATGGGCGTCGATTATCTTAACGACGTCGAGGAATTCCTGCAGGCTGCCGGCCTCGTGGCCGGTCCTGACTACAAAACTGCGTGCTTTCATGAAGTGGAACTCGTATCCGCTGAACACGTTGTGCTGTTCGGGATTCGCGGCCAGGTGTTCCGCGATCACGGCGATGAATTTTTCGCGCAGCTCCCTGATCGAGTTGAACCGGATGATGTCGACCGATGCCAGCTTTTCACCGAGCAGTTCGTCGCCGTACACGCTGCCGGTCCAGTAGGCGAAATCATTAGGCGGCTCGGGAGAAAGGAAGTGGTGCTGGCGCAGGAACTTGTGCGTGTGGTGGTAGATGCAGGCTCCGGGTACCTCCCTGATTCCGTCCAGGAGTTCCGCAAGGTTCCTGGCCTTGCGGCCCAGCATTTCCACAAGGCTCATTTCGGTTGAAAAATAAAACGGGTTCGCCATGGTTGCTCCACGGTTGGGCCAAGCTCACGCCTGATGAGCACATGTCCGGCCCCGTAACGTCCGGTTCAGCATGCTTCCGATAAAGACTGCAGCAGCTTAATAAACTCTTTAGTGTTCATGACATTGAAGCTGGCAAGCGATGCCGTCAGGCCGACCTTGAGGGAAAAGGATTTTTCCGGCAGGACCCTGAAAAGGTCCTCGTCCGTTACATCGTCTCCGGCCGCCAGAATAAAGTCGTATTCCCCGGCTTCCAGCCAGTGCAGGGCAGCCATGCCCTTGCCGATGCCGGATATGCGTGTTTCGACCACCTTCTTGCCCTGCAGGATCTGCAGGTCCTTGTTGGCCGTAAAGTTTATAAGGTAGTCGGTCAGCTCCTTGGCGCGCAGCATGCCGAGTTCCGGTTCGACGTTACGGAAGTGCCATGCCAGAGAGAAGTCCTTCTCCTCGATACAGGAGCCCGGCAGGCGGTCGCAATATGTTTCAAGTATCTGCAGAATCTGTTCTTTCCATCCGGTGCTGACAGGTTTCAGGTTTTGCCACTCACCGCCTCTGCCCATGATCCATGCGCCGTGTTCGGCGATGAAACCGCAGTTTTCGACCCTGAGCCAGTCGCGGATCGTCGCGCGGTCGCGTCCGGTGACGATGACCAGTTCGTTGCGGGCGTCACCGGCGAGGTCGCCAAGCAGTGCCAGCAGATCATCGCCCGGAACGGCATCCCGGTAGTGCTTCACGATCGGAACCAGCGTGCCGTCGTAGTCGAGCAGCAGAAGACGGCGCCTGGCCTTGCGGAAAGACTGGATCATCTTCTGGCGGTCAGGGGCGGTCAGGCGTGTCACGGAACGGTTGTGTTCGTCAGCGGCCTGCTGCAGCTGCTGCATGAAATCGCGGGCCCAGCGGAAGACATCATAGCGCCGCAGGCGGTTTTGCATGGCCTGCAGGCGTTTCACCTGCTCGTCGCGGGGCATTTCCAGCGCCTCGAGAATTGCATCGGCGATCTCATCGGTGTAGTAGGGGTTGATCACGATTGCCTCGCTGAGCTCTTCGGCGGCGCCGGCCTTTTCGCTCAGTATCAGAACGCCGGGATCCCGTGACTTGCTGGCGATATATTCCTTGGCGATCAGGTTCATGCCGTCGCGAAGCGGTGTGACAAGCCCGATTTCGCACAGTGAGTACAGTGCGACGAGCTGGGCAAAAGTGACGAACTTAAACTGGTAGAGCACCGGGGTCCAGGTCATGGTGGCGTAGCGGCCGTTGATTTTGCCGACCAGTTCATCGATCTGGCGCTTTGTTTTGAGGTAATGCATCACGCCGACCCGCGATGGAACCACGATCATCACCAGCTGTACCTTTTCGTGCCAGGAAGGGTTCTGTGCCAGAAACAGCTCGAAGCCTTCCAGGCGGTTGATGATGCCCTTGGAATAGTCCAACCGGTCGATTGACAGGATGGTTTTGCGTTTTTTCAGTTCGAGCTTCAGCTCCGAGCGCTCGCGCCGGGTTTCCTTTTCATTGGGCGCCCTGTGAAACGAGGTATAGTCGATACCCATCGGGAACGTGTCAACTTTAACATGGCGCTCTTCCAGCGCGAGCCTTCCCATGTCGTGCTCCAGGCCCAGAATGCGCTGGGCGCAGCGCAGAAAATACTGCGTGTAGTCGTTGGTGTGGAAACCAATAAGGTCGGCGCCGAGCATGCCGGTCAGGATCTCCTGACGCCACTGCCGCGGAAGCAGGCGGAAAACCTCGAAGGTCGGGAAGGGGATGTGAAGGAAAAATCCGATCCTGACGCCGGGAAACTTTTCACGCACCATCTGCGGCAGAAGCATCAGGTGATAATCATGAATCCAGAGGGTGTCGTCCTCGCGAATGATGTTGAGCAGCGTGTCGCCGAAGATTCGATTGACGCGTTTGTAGGTCAGCCATTCGTCCCTGTTGTATTGCATGTAGGTCGTGAAGTAGTGGAAAAGCGGCCAGATCGTCTTGTTGCAGAAACCGTGATAGAAGCTTTCCATGTCAGACTCGGAAAGGAAAACCGGAAACTGTTTGAGCTTCAGCAGTTTTTTTTCGATCGTTTCTTGTTCCGTGGCTGACTCGGCGGAGATGCCGGGCCAGCCGACCCAGAGGTGTGTGAACTGCGGAGCGGAATTTTTTTTATGGTGTTTTAAAAACGACTGCAGTCCTGTTACAAGCCCGCCGGCGCTGGGCTGCAGAATAAGGCTGGTATCCTGGCGGGAAATATTGACCGCCAGACGGTTTGATACGATCAACAGTCTGTTCATAAGTTTTTTGATGTTTTGTATGTGTCCTCCCATTATAGCGGCATAATAAAAAAATGCAACCTGCGCTCCGCGTTTGCCGTCCGCACGGAAACACTTCGGCAGGTTGCACCCTTACGCGGATGGTTCTATACTGTTGAGCAATGGGTGACGCAGGGGTAGTGTGGCGCCCGGTAACGGCACCGTAAACAGCGCTGCGGAGCAGGGCCATGGGCCATACGCATATTCCGGTCAAAAGGATCGACGGCAGCCGCTGGATGATCGAGCGGCGCGGCAACATGCGCACCACCGGCATTGTGTACGCTTCGGAAGCTATGCTGCCGAAAATCATGGCCGACCAGAGCCTGCAGCAGGTGAGCGATGTCGCCTGCCTGCCGGGCATTGTCGGCAGCAGCCTTGCCATGCCCGACATTCACTGGGGCTACGGGTTTCCGATCGGCGGGGTTGCGGCGTTCGATATGGACGAGGGCGTCGTTTCTCCCGGCGGCGTCGGCTATGACATCAACTGCGGCGTGCGCCTGATGCGCACCGGCCTGGGCCGCCAGGACATTGCCGGCCATGTCGAGCGGCTGATCGACGAGCTGTTTTGCAACATCCCCTCCGGCATCGGCTCAAAGAGATCCGACCTGAAGCTGGGCAGTTCTGATCAGGCGGCTGTTTTGCAGCAGGGCGCGGCCTGGGCCGTGAAGCACGGCTACGGCGAGAGATCCGACCTCGAGCACATCGAGGACCGCGGCTGCCTTGAGGGCGCCGATCCTGAAGCAGTATCGGACAGGGCGCTTGAGCGCGGCCGAGGGCAGCTGGGAACGCTCGGATCGGGCAACCATTTTATCGAGATCGCCTGCGTGGACGAGGTGTTCGACGCCGCCGCGGCCGTTGCCATGGGGCTTGAGCCGGGGCTGGTCGTGGTGAGCGTGCACACGGGCTCGCGCGGCCTGGGCTACCAGGTGTGCGACGATTACATCAAGGTCATGCTCAGGGCGGCGCAGAAATACGGGATCAGCCTGCCCGACCGGCAGCTGTGCTGCGCGCCGGCCGCATCCCCCGAGGGCGGCCGCTATCTGGCTGCCATGGCCGCGGCTGCCAACTACGCCTTCGCCAACCGCCAGATCATCGGCCACTGGGTGCGCGAAACCTTCGGGAAGGTGCTGGGCCTGGGGCCTGCGGCCCCGCGCATGGCCCTGGTCTATGACGTGTGCCATAACATTGCCAAGATCGAGCAGTACGCGGTCGGCGGCCAATCACAAAAGCTGTGCGTGCACCGCAAGGGCGCAACCCGCGCATTCGGGCCCGGACATGCACACCTGCCCCCGGACTACCGCAGCGTGGGCCAGCCCGTGCTGATCCCCGGCGACATGGGCCGCTGTTCCTGGGTGCTTGCCGGCACGAAGCTGGCCATGCAGGAAACATTCGGCAGCTGCTGCCACGGGGCAGGACGCGCCATGTCGCGCAACCAGGCCATGAAGGCCGCGCGCGGCCGCAGGATCGACCGTGAGCTCGGGCAGCAGGGCATTTATGTGCGCGCTGCCGGGCGCGGCACCCTGACCGAGGAAATGCCCGAGGCCTATAAGGACGTCAACGAGGTGGTGGATGTGGTCGCCGCTGCGGGTCTTGCCGTCAAGGTCGCCAGGCTGCGGCCGCTGGGGGTGATGAAGGGGTAGGGAGCAGGCTGTTGAAAAATATCCATCTGCCGTTCGACAGGCTCACGGCCCTGAGCTTCGCCGAAGGGCTGCGTTGCGCTCAGCATTCATCTTTGCATCGTACGGTAGGGGCACGGCATGCCGTGCCCCTACAAAACATGATTGCGCGCCTCGTGCCGCCCCATTTGCATTACCACAGTTTTGCAAGCTGGCCTCGGGTTGAATGTCTAAGCCTGCAGGGCAAGCCGTGCAGCCATATTTGCGTTGACACGCAATCGCCCGCCGTTTTATAGTTCGCCCATCGCAGCGCGCCTTCCCATTACATGAAAGGGGGTTGTATGAAAAGCGGCAGATTTATCGGCATAGGGGTTGCGGGATTTTTGTTCGTCATGCTGTTTATGAGCTCGTATGCCACGGTGCCGCCGGGCCACCGGGGCATTTCTGTGACCTTGGGCAAGGTCGCCCCGCAGGCCCTGGGAGAAGGCTTTGCGTTCAAGAAGCCGTTTATCGAAACCATCCTCAAGTATCCCATTATGCAGATCACCCAGAAAGGCAGGGCCGTGAGCTTTTCTTCTGACCTGCAGACCATCAGCGTCGAGTTTGCCCTGATGTACAAAACCCCCGAGGCCAAGGTCGTCGAGATCTACCAGCAGTATGCCGGCGAGCCGTATGCGGCCCTGATCGAGCCGCGGCTGCAGGAGGCGATCAAGCAGGTGACGGCCATGTACAGGGCCGAGGAGCTGGTCAAGAACCGGGAGAAGATCAAGGCAACGGTCCTTGAAAAAACCAAAAAGGAAATGGTGGGCCTGCTCACGATTGTCGATTTTGCCATCACCAACATCGACCTGACCGACCAGCTCGAGAAGGCCATCGAGGACAAGCAGGTCAAGGAGCAGCAGGCCCTGGCAAAAGTCTATGAACTGCAGAAGGCGCAGAAGGACGCCGAGATACGGATCGTGAATGCAAAGGCCGAGGCCGAGGCCATCAAGATAACCGGCGATGCCCTTGCCGCCGCGCCCAAGCTCATCGAGCTTGAGCTGGTGAAAAAGTGGGACGGCAAAGCTCCCCAGAGCGTGGTCACCTCGCAGGGCGGGGCCAATATCCTGCTGCCGTTGAGCAAGTGATGCGGAGGGCTGCACAGCCTGCACGCTGATTGGATATGCGCTGTTGAATTCTAAATCCGCACGGGAGAGCACATGAAAATTACCCTGGAAGAATTGACGGACCTGACCGACAAAGCGCTGAAGAATTACGGCTACGCTGATGATGAAATTCCCATTATCCGCCAGGCCCTTTTGTATGCCCAGCTCAGGGGCAACAATCAGGGCGTGGTGAAACTCATCGGTGCGGGCATGCCTAAAAGCCCCGATGCCGGCGAGATCGCCATTGTGAAGGAAACACCGGTTTCGGCCCGCATCGACGGCAGCGGCAACCAGGCCATGGTCGTGATGAACAAGGCCGTTACCGTGGCGCTTGCAAAAGCGAAAAAAAACGGCTTTGCGATTGTCGGCACGTTCAACACGTCGACCTCGTCGGGTGCTGTGGGAAACTATGCCATGCAGCTGGCGCAGGAGGGGCTGATCGCCCTGGTCTTCGGCCGTTCAACCGAGCGGGTAGCCATGTTCGGATCCTGCGAGCCGGTATTCGGGACAAATCCCATCGCCGTCGCCATACCCTGCGCGCCGTCGCCGGTCGTGCTTGATATGTCGACTGCGGCGATTTCCTATTTCGGCCTAATCGAGGCCAAAACCGCCGGCCGAAAAATCCCGGCTGATATGGCCTATGACGGCCAGGGCCAACCCACGGACGATCCGGCCGCGGCCATACAGGGCGCCATCCGTTCTTTTGACCGCAGCTACAAAGGCTCGGGGCTTGCGCTCGTGGCGGAAATTCTTGCCGGCCCGCTGGTGGGCGCGGCATGTGCGGGTATCGGCAACAGCAAGAAAAACTGGGGGCACCTCGTGATCGCCATCGACCCCGGGCTGCTTGGCGACCGTGACGAGTTTACGGGCAATGTCGCCGCCATGGCTGCAAAAATCAAATCGACCAGGCGCCTTGACGGTGTTGATGAGATTTTTGTCCCCGGAGAACGGGAAGAACAGCGCGCCAGGCAATGCCTTGAAAGCGGTGAAATCAACATTGAGGATAACCTGCTGGATGGATTGCGCCTTGCCGCACGGCAGGCAGGATAGCGGGGCCGTCCATGAAAGGTTTTTTTTCAGCAGGGTGCGCTGTGAGCACGCAGTACCCTGCGGTCCCGGTCAGTTTTTTTTCGCTTCCTCCCACAGCAGATCCATTTCCTCAAGCGTTGCGTTTTCAGGGCCGCGGCCCTGTTTTTTGAGCTGCTGCTCGATGTAGCCGAAGCGGGTTTTGAATTTTTCATTGGAGTGCCGCAGGGCCTCCTCGGGCTCTACGCTGAGATGGCGGGCGAGGTTGACGATGCTGAACAGGATGTCGCCGACTTCGTCTTTGATGCGGTCCTGCCTGGCATGAGCGATTTCAGCCTCGAGTTCTGAGATCTCCTCACGGATTTTTGCGAACACGCCTGTTGTATCCGCCCAGTCAAAACCGACACGGGCGGCCTTGCGCGTGAGCGCGCAGGCCCGGGAAAGGCCCGGCATGGAGGAGGGCAGGCCGTCAAGAATTGACTCTTTCGGTTTTTTGCCTTCCTGGACTTTCAGCTTCTGCCAGTTGGCGACGACCTGCTCGGCGCTGTCGACCTGCGTATCGCCGAACACATGCGGATGGCGGTGAATCATCTTGTCGCGGATGCGCTCCAGGCTGTCGGCCAGGCTGAAGGCGCCCTGCTCCTCGTACATGCGCGCCAGGAACAGCAGTAAAAACAGCACATCCCCGGTTTCCTCGGCAACATGGGCGGCATCGTCACCGTCGATGGCGTCCAGCAGCTCATAGAGCTCCTCGGTAATGTAGTTTTTGACCATGGCAGGGGTCTGCTTGCGGTCCCAGGGGCAGCCTTCCGGGCTCCTGAGCTTGTGAATAATCTCCATAACTTCAACCAGTGTGCGGGCGGCGCGGTCCATCGGCATGATCCTTGATGCGCCCCTGGGATGCATTGGGGCGTCTACTGAAAAAACAGCGGTTTTTTAACTTGTTAGAAGTCCATCAAATCCTTGATATTCGGGGCAATCTATGGTTAAATAACATTTTTGATATCGTACCAGTTTTACATGGTTTTTTAAAGCATTCAGGACGATTATTTTTTCCCTGCATACCTTTTACCTTTTTTTTCAGGAGGAAGTACGTCATGGCTATCAAGGTAGGAATCAACGGTTTCGGCAGAATCGGACGGCTCGTTTTCCGGGCAGCGGCAGCCAGGCCCGGCATTGAGATCGTCGGCATCAACGACCTGATCGATGTTGAGTATATGGCCTATATGCTCAAGTATGATTCAACCCACGGCAAGTTTCCAGGAGATGTTTCCGTTTCCGGCGGCAATCTGATCGTGAACGGCAAAACCGTTCGCGTCACCGCCGAGAAAGACCCCGCCAACCTGAAGTGGAATGAAGTGGGTGCCGGATATGTCGTGGAGTCGACCGGACTGTTCCTGTCGCGCGACAAGGCCCAGGGCCATATCAAGGCCGGCGCCAAGCGCGTTGTCATGAGCGCACCGTCCAAAGACGACACTCCCATGTTCGTGATGGGCGTGAACCACATGAGCTACAAGGCCGATATGGACATGGTGTCCAACGCCTCCTGCACCACCAACTGCCTGGCCCCTGTCGCCAAGGTTCTGAACGACAACTGGGGCATCAAGGAAGGCCTGATGACCACGGTGCATGCTGTAACGGCCACGCAGAAAACCGTTGACTCTCCGTCGGCCAAGGACTGGAGAGGCGGCCGCGGCGCATCGCAGAACATCATCCCCTCCTCGACCGGCGCTGCCAAGGCCGTCGGCAAGGTCATTCCGGCGCTGAACGGCAAGCTGACCGGCATGGCCTTCCGCGTGCCCACCCCGAACGTGTCGGTCGTGGACCTGACTGTGCTGCTGTCCAAGCCGGCCAAGTACGATGAAATCAAGGCTGCCATGAAGAAGGCCTCCGAGGGCGAGCTGAAGGG
>CAIRTM010000015.1 GCA_903881505.1 uncultured delta proteobacterium
GCGAGTCGGTCATCAGCGCGCAGAGGTCTTTTTGACGGCTTTCAGGTCGAGTTTCTTGAATTCCTCGGCATAGTTGAACTCCGCGCCCATCGGATCGCTCAGTGAAGAATTCTGCCGAAGTATATCGAGGTTTAACTGATTCGGCCACCAGTCCTGGTTCGATGTGCCTTTACCGGCGGCGGGCATGAGCGTCTTGCCTAATACAGGGCATTTGCTCGCGTCATTTTTTACCTCTTTTCCCTGCTGTTTGTCGGCAGGTTGATTCTTGGAAAAGGCATTACTCGTCTGTAAACACAGTAACAGCAAGATGAGGAGGAGAGGAAGAGCCTTGCGCTTCGGGCGCCAGTCCCGGTTCGATCGGCCCGTGTCAACTGCGTGTCGAAGGGTCTCGTCTTTCATGGGGGGCTTGCGTATTTCCTTCATCTCGGCGCTCCTTTCTTTTTGGTTTCGGGTATGTTCAGCTAACAGTGTAATAGCCGGAAAAAATTCCGCCATATCAGGCCATATGGCTGGAAGGATTTTCCGCTTATCAATAAATCGCTTACCGAATCCAACGCATTACGATATTAAAGCGTGTAGCATGGAAAATACGCCAAAGTTTCGCCCCACTGCGAATCATAAAATAAATAGCCCGGGTACAACTGGTTCTTCGATATCACGATTACGCTCTTCTCACAGAGCAGACGTATTGTCAATGAATTCTTCATTATATCCACGCACCCTGCGGCCGATAGCGATCGTGGTGCGAAAGCAGCAGGCGCTGCGGCATAAAAAAACCCCGGCCATGCATGGCATGGCCGGGGTAACAAGCAGCGTTATAAACTGTACGAAATTAGTTCTCGTATCTGCGGGTTTTGACGCGGGCGGCTTTGCCGCGCAGGCCGCGCAGGTAGTACAGCCGTGAGCGGCGCACCTTGCCGGGCTGCACCATCTCGATTTTGTCGATGGCCGGCGAGTGCAGCGGGAACACGCGCTCAACGCCCACTCCGTAGGACACCTTGCGGACGGTAAAGGATGATTTCAGGCCGCTGTTGTGGCGCCCGATCACGACTCCCTGGAAGACCTGGATGCGGTCTTTTTCGCCTTCGCTGATCTTGACATGCACTTTCACGGTATCGCCGGTCCGGAACTTCGGAATGTCGATCCGCATCTGCTCTCGTTCCAACCTATCAATCGTATTCATGTGCTTCTACTCCGTTTCTTGCCTGTGTTTATAGTTCAACAGAACCTTCCTGTCTTCATCGCTCAGTTTGGCGCTCTCCAAAAGATCCGGCCGCCTGGCCAGTGTGCGCTCAAGCGAGGCCGCGCGGCGCCACCGCTCTATTTTTTTATGATCGCCCGAGAGCAGCACATCGGGCACGCCAGCGCCGCGAAACTCGGGCGGCCTGGTGTACTGCGGGTATTTCAGCAGGCCGTTTGCAAGGCTGTCGCCGGCAACGCTTTCCTCATCGCCGACAACGCCCGGCACATGGCGCGCGACCGCGTCCACGATCACCATTGCCGCCAGCTCGCCGCCGGTTACGACATAATCTCCGAGCGAGATCTCCTCATCGACATAGCCGAGCACGCGCTCGTCAAAACCCTCGTAGCGGCCGCAGACGATCACTACCTGCTCAAAACCGCTCAGGCGGCAGGCTGCTGCCTGCGTAAACTTTTCTCCCTGCGGAGAGGTCAAAACCGTCCGGGTTTTCCCGGAGGGCGACCGGATTGCCTCAATTGCCGCGACCAGCGGCTCAACTTTGAGCACCATGCCCGCGCCCCCGCCGTACGGGGTGTCATCGGCGGTGCGGTGCCGGTCGCGGGTATACTCCCGTAAATCGTGCAGCCCGACTGCAATCAGCCCTGCCTGCCGGGCCTTATAGAGAATGCTTTCCTGCAGCGGCGAATCGAACATCCGCGGAAACAGGGTTATGATGTCAAAACGCACCATCTCGCAGGAAAACCTGGGCCCGGGCTGCGGGCCCGTACATTATTCAACTATTTCAAGCACCGCGCGCTTTTTATGCTTGGCCGACGCGGCTGAAAGAATCGTCCTGATCGACTGGGCGGTACGGCCGTGTTTGCCGATAATCTTGCCCAGGTCCTCCTTGGCGACACGCAGTTCAATCACTGATGTCTGCTCTCCTTCGACTTCGCTCACCACAACGGCATCCGGACTGTCAACAAGCGCCTGCGCGATATACCTGACTAACTCTTTCATTGGTAGCCTCCATATCCGTTAGTAACCACGTGAAAACGCGAATTAACCTGAGGAGAGCTCTGCTGCCTGTCCCGGCTAGGCCTTATACACGCCCTGTCTGCGCAGCAGCTGGCCGGCCGTCTGCGTGGCATTGGCGCCTTTTTGCAGCCATTCCTGGGCGCGTTCCTTGTTGAGCGTAACCTGGGCCGGATCCGTACACGGATTATACGTGCCCAGCACTTCAATAAATCTCCCGTCGCGCGGGGATGTTTCGTTCGCGACGACGATACGGTAGATGGGGCTCTTCTTTTTGCCGCCGCGCGCAAGTCTGATTTTTACTGCCATTGCCTGTTTGCATCCTCCGTTGTGGGTGTGTTGTTCCTGACAGCCCCGCACGTAGCCGGGCCTGAAAACTCCTTTTTTCCAAAACGGATAGTTTATATGTATTGATAACTCCTTGTCAAGTTAAAATCAGGTCCAAATGCCTTGAAAAGACCCAAGGCCTGTGGTACTCATGTTCAGGATGTAAAGCATATTATTTTTATATAAAAAATAACCGGCAATGGCAATTAAAACTTTCCGGCTGCAGGTGGCAACAAGCGCCGGGACCGACATTATCAATATTACGCCGCAGGTTGCACGGATTGCCTCGGGTTTGGGCGACGGCGCGCTGCTGCTGTTTGTGCCGGGTTCAACCGCCGCGCTGACGACCATCGAGTATGAAAAAGGCGCGGTGTCTGACCTGAAAGCGGCCCTTGAGCGCCTGGCGCCGCGCGACATGGCCTACGCGCACGACAGCCGCTGGGGCGACGGCAACGGATACGCGCATGTGCGCGCCGCCCTGCTGGGCCCGTCGCTTAGCGTTCCGCTTGCGGACGGAAAACTGCTGCTGGGCGCCTGGCAGCAGATCGTTGTCTGCGATTTCGACAACCGGCCGCGCACCCGGGACGTGATCGTTCAGCACCTGCCTGCCTGAGAAACGACGCCTGCCTGCCTGACCGGGATGCAATTTTTTTATGTTCATCTTCGCGCGATTGGCATATACTTCAGGGACACCTCAACAAACCAAAACCGCCACATAATCGGATGCTGATTATTTTGTATGAGCGATACAGTCGAAGACCAGAGCGGCGGATATGCCGAAAGCCTGCAGTTTGACGATATCGGTATTGTCAAGATACTGTGCGGCGAACATGACCGCAACCTGAAAACCATTGCCCGGGAGATGAACGTCACGATGCGGGCGCGCGGCAACCGTATCATGATCACGGCCGACGCCGAAAAAGCGCGCCAGGCGCGCACGTTCCTGCAGGACCTCTATTTTCTGATTGAATCCGGGTTCCGGATGCAGCATTCCGACGTGATCCACGCGCTGAAAATCGTCGCCCATGACGAGTCCGTGCATTTGAAGGACGTGTTTCTCGACACGGTTGTGCTCTCGTCGCGGGGCCGCACCATAACGCCGAAAAGCCTGGCGCAGAAGCTCTACGTGGAGGCGATCCGCACCCACGATATCGTGTTCGGCATCGGGCCGGCGGGCACCGGCAAAACCTACCTTGCCATGGCCATGGCCGTGGCGGCGTTCCTGCAGAAAAAGGTCGACCGCATCATATTGACCCGGCCCGCGGTCGAGGCCGGCGAGAAGCTCGGCTTTCTGCCCGGCGACCTGGCCGAAAAAATCAACCCGTATTTGCGGCCGCTCTATGACGCGCTGCATGACATCATGGAAATGTCGAAAGTATCGGAGATGCTGCAGCAGGGCATCATCGAGGTCGCGCCGCTGGCCTTCATGCGCGGGCGCACGCTCAACGACTCGTTCGTGATCCTGGACGAGGCCCAGAACACGACCCCCGAGCAGATGAAGATGTTTCTCACGCGCATCGGATTTCACTCGCGCGCCATCATCACCGGCGATATCACGCAGGCCGATCTGCCGCCCGGGGCCCTGTCCGGGCTCGTGCAGGCGCGCACCCTGCTCGCCCGTGTTCCGGGCATACAGTTCTGCTATTTTTCGAGCCGCGACGTTGTGCGCCACCCCCTGGTGGAAAAAATCATTAAAGCCTATGAAGCCGCGGCCGGCGGAGATACGGACGTATGAAAATCAACGCGCTGAAAGCGCTTCTGCCGCCCGTCAAAAAGGCCCGGACCTCAAAAATCGAGGATTCTCCGGGCAGGCTCCGCGTGCTTGAAAGACTGCTTGAGTCCCGCAATCTGAAAATCATCCTCTGGGCTGTGCTGGCGCTGATCATGGCCGTTTTGATTACGCCCCGGCTGGTCGTGCCCGGCCACGCCTATCAGATCGATGACGTCGCCCTGCATACCGTCTACGCGCCGTGCGATTTTTCCGTCGAGGACCAGAAGGCCACGGACATCAGGCGCGACGAGCGCCTGCAGTCCGTGCGCGCGGTCTATGATTTTAATTCCCGCTTTGACGGCGAACTGGAAGAACGCATTACCCGCGCCTTTACTGCCGTGCGCGAGCTTCTTGAGCGCGGAGGCGCCGATGAAAATCTGCCTGCGCAGGCGCGTGCCCTGTTTCAGGCCCAGTTGAAAGCCCAGATACTGGAAAGCGATTTCAACCTGCTGATCGAGCGGGAATTCAAAAAGGAAATTGAAGAGTACCTGCTTGATCTGGTCATGCCCTTTGCGCAGAGAGAGATCGTGCCCTCGAAGGCCCAGCTCTTCCGGGAGCGCGGCCGCGGTATCGTGCTGCGCAATATACATACGCAGGATGAGATTATCCTGGATGATTTCGCCCCGTTTATCGACCTGAAGGAGGCCGAGCTGCTTGTCCGGCGGGAGGCCCGCCAGCGGCTTAACAACGTGCGCGCCGACGTAAGCCGCATTATCGTGGACCTGGCCCTGAAGCTTGTCACGCCGACCATAACGCTCAACAGCGTTGAAACCGGCGCGCGGCGCGCGGCCGCGCTTCAGGAGGTGAGCCCGCTGTACTACAATGTAAAAAAGGGCGAAGCAATCATCCAGGCAGGCGCCAAAATCAATGAGGCGGCCCTGGTGAAGCTGCGGGCGCTTGCGGCCATGAACGACCGCCCCGGCATGCTCTGGGCTTTGACCGGCAACTTCATGCTGGCGCTTTTTTCGCTCTACGCCCTGTACCGTTTCTCGGGCGCCGTGCGCGTGCGCGGCCTGCCGGGCGTGCTGACGGCAAGGGATGTGGGCTTTATTTTCGCCGTATTGATTATCACCTTTGCTGTCATCAAAATCTGCATCGCGCTCATCCGGGGGCTTGAGCAGGGGGCGCTCGGCATTGAACCCGACTGTTATCTGTACGGTCTGCCGTTCGCCTTTGCCGCTATCGTGATCAGCGTTGTGCTCTCGCCGCGTATCGCGGCCCTGAGCTCCCTGGTTGCCGCCATGTTCGTGTGCATGGCGCTCGACAACCGCTTTTCATTTTTTATATACAGCTTCCTGGGCTCCATCATCGCCGCCCAGGAGGTCTCCCGCACCCGCGAGCGCAAAAACATCATCCGCGCCGGTCTTGTCGCCGGCGGCGCCAATGTCCTGCTGGTTGTGGCGCTGGGCCTTGTCAGCGACACCCTTTTCACGCCCGGCGCTGCCGTGTGCCTCGGCATGGCCGTGCTGGGCGGCGTGCTTTCGGCCGTGCTTGCCGTTGGCATTATCCCCATCATTGAAATGGCGTTCAACTACACGACCGACATCAAGCTGCTCGAGCTGGCCGACCTCAACCAGCCCGTGCTGCGCCAGCTGCTGATCAGCGCGCCCGGAACCTACCATCACAGCATCCTGGTCGGCATCATGTCCGAGGCGGCGGCCGAATCGGTCCAGGCCAATCCCCTGCTGGCCCGCGTGGCCTCCTACTACCACGACATCGGAAAGATCAAAATGGCGCAGTATTTCATCGAAAACCAGACCGCGGGAGAGAACCGGCACGACGCGCTCAAGCCCAGCATGAGCAGCCTGATCATTGCCAAGCATGTCAAGGACGGCGTTGACCTTGCCCGGCAGTACCGCCTGGGCAGGCCCATCATCGACATCATCCTGCAGCATCACGGCACCTCCTGCATGAACTATTTTTACCGGAAGGCCCAGGAAATGAGCGATGCGGACCAGCCCGTCAGCGACAAGGACTTCCGCTATCCCGGCCCCAAACCCCAGACCAAGGAGGCCGGCATCGTCATGCTGGCCGACGCGGTCGAGGCCACCTCAAAGACCCTTGCCGAGCCCACCGCCGCGCGCATCCAGGGCATGGTGCAGCGCATTATCAACAATATTTTCGTCGACGGCCAGCTGGATGAATGCGAGCTTACGCTCAAGGACCTGCACCTGATCGCCCTGAGCTTCAACAGAATATTGAACGGTATTTTCCATTCGCGCATTGATTATCCGGCGCAGCCCGAGAAGGAGACCAATGGCAAGGGTTCAGATAAAAAACCGTCAAAAGACGGCGATCGACCGGGTGCTGCTCAGGCGGACAGTGAATTTGATCTTGGCAAACGCATTGGAATCAGCAAAGCCCGAGGTAAGTTTACTGCTGCTTGACGATGCCGGCATGGCGGAGCTGAACCGGCAGTATCGCGGCAGGCCGCGGCCCACCGATGTGCTGTCATTCCCGCTCTACAGCGCAGAAGAGCTGGGCGGCATGCAGCCCGATGTGCTGGGCGATGTGGTTATCTCGGTTGAGACGGCCGCGCGCCAGGCACAAAAGGCCGGATGCCCCCTGTGGGAGGAGATGACCCGCCTGCTCATTCACGGGATGCTGCACCTGCTGGGCCATGACCATGAAAACAACACGGCTGCCGCGCGCGGCATGCGGGCCCGGGAACGCGCGATACTGAAGGCCGTTCTTGCCGACAGCCGCGTGGCCGCCGCCATGCGGCAGGGCTGACCCGGGCGGTACCGGAAGCCGTGTCGCACATGAACTTCGAGACCGTTGCCGTGCAGGCCTATTCCGGGTACAAGGCAAACGAACGGCCCGTGTCCTTCACCTTCAGGGGCAGGCATTACCGGGTCATTGAAATAACTGACAGGTGGTATGAGGGCTCCGGCGGGCCTGCCCCCCTTGATTACTTCAAGGTCGCTGCCGACGACGGGCGGGAATATCTGCTGCGGTACAACGGCCTGTTCGACGCCTGGGCGCTGATGACTGCCGGCGGGGAAACGCGGTAACGCTAGCCGATGCTTACGGCCTGAGCCTGAGTTTCTGGCCGGGGCGTATGACGGGCTTTTTGAGGCCGTTGAGTTCCTGCAGCCGCTTGACGGACACGCCCGTGCGCTCGGCGATGTGGCTGAGCGTATCGCCGGGCCTGACCGTGCAGTAGCCGTCATCGCCGGCCGGCTCCGGGGCAGGCCGTTGTGGCGCCGCCGCGCAGATGGCAAGCTGCTTTGAAAATTCCGGCCCCAGGCCGGCGGGCACCTTGATTGTGTATGACCCGGCGGGCAGGTAGTAATCCCTGAACTGCGGATTGAGCTCGCGTATTGTCTTGTAATCGGTCCCGGCGCCGACCGCAGGATCGACGATGCCCACGGGTGCGGCGATATTCACGGCGACGATATCGCATTCCAGTTCAGGATAGAGCTGATCGCGGGGGATTCTATAGCCGTACTTTTCCGGGTTCTCAAGGATGGCCTTGATGGCCGCGATCCTGAACACATAGCGTTCGGTTTCCAGCGGCAGCTTCAAGCGATAGAAATCAGCGACCTTCTGCCTGTCGATTGCCTGCTGCACGCGCTGTTCGCCGCAGTTATAGGCGGCCATGGCAAGCGCCCATGAACCGAATAAGCCGTGGTTTTCCTTAAGGTATCCCAGGGCGGCCGCGGTGGAGTGCTCAAGGCTGAAGCGCTCATCGGCAAGCCTGTCCCTGCGCAGGCCCTTTGAATCGGCTGTTTTCGGCATAAACTGCCAGTAGCCGCCCGCCCCGGCCGAAGAGTTCGCATGAGTTAAAAGCGAGCTCTCGGCAACGGCCAGGTATTTCAAGTCATCCGGCAGGCCGGCGGCGGCAAGCTGCTGTTCGATGTAGGGGAAATAGCGGTGCGCCCGCTTGAGCCACATGAACACCTGGGGCCTGTCCCACACAATAATGGTAAACTCCCGGTCAAAACGCTCCCGGACCGGCTGCCGCTCAATCGGCACGGGCTCACCGCACAGGGCGACCGCATCCGGAAGCGGGATGCTTTCGACGACGGGCACGTTCGTCGCAGGGGCTTCGTGCGCGAAGCAGATCATTGCACAGGCGCAGTCGATCACCAGAAGTGCGCAGAAAAAACGGCATGGGATGGTCAAAAAATGCATGGTTCGCAACGCCTCATGGTGTTTACATCGCATGGATTCCGGCGGCTGACACAGGCCGCTGAAAAACACACGCCCCGGGCTGAGGTCAGCAGAGTTCAGCCGGTCTGGTCCAGAGCCCCTTCCCGCAGCACCCGGAACGTGTTGGCCTCGATGTCAAGGTCGTAGATATTGAAATTGGTCCGCATGTCTATTCCCGGCAGCCGCACCGCGAAGTTGAGAGATGCCGAGCCGTGCGGTCCGCTTTGGATACGGTGAAACACGCGGGTCGGCCACACCAGCATGGCCGGGCCGTCATACAGCAGCGTTCCGTTTTTTATAATGCGGTCCGGCTCCACCACGAAGGTCAGCATGCGGCGGTGCTCCAGCGTATAGATGTCGACCGTTCGCACGCCGCTCAAAACGATCAGATTGTCTTCCTGAAGGGGGTGCATGTACCAGGGACGCGCAACCCCCTCGACCGGCCCCGGCGACACCGCGTCGTTTGCATGCATCACGCGGTCGATCCCGTCAATCTTCGGCAGGAACTGCATCGGGAACATATCGAAGGCAACGCCCGGGGTGCGCCTGAACGGCACCAGGGATATAACGCGGTAAAAACCGGCAATTTCATCAACAATGTGCTTGTCCATATGGCCTCCGCACATACTGTTCCATATCGGCGCGGCCATGTCAATAGCGCCGCCGGCATGCCGGTCCGGATATGCCATGTTCCCGTTGACACACACCCGCAACAGAACCTATACTGTACACACAGCAGCGTACAAACGCATTACCAATGATTAGTTTCCGGATGCGGATCGGTGCGATCCGCATATGCGCCGGACAGATACTGCACCGCTGAAAGGAGACTGGCCCATGAAGAAAGTATTACTTGCCGGTGTGCTGCTCATTGCCGTCATTGCCGCCGCGGCGGTCATCGGGGCCTCGAAGCTGGGCCCGATCATCAAGACCGCGGTAAACACCTACGGCCCGCAGCTGACCAAAACCGATCTGAGCCTCGGCGATGTCAGCATTTCGCTGCTGTCGGGCACGGCAAAGCTCAGTGATTTTTCCCTCGGCAACCCAAGGGGATTTTCGTCCGTTGAAGCCGTGAGAGTCGGCTCGATCTTTATCGATATCGATGAAAAGTCCATAACCGGCGACACGATTGTCATCAACACGATCGAAGTGGTCGCCCCGGCGATCACCTATGAAAAAACGCGCGGCACTGACAACTTCCAGACGATCGCCAATAACGTGAGCACGCCTTCCGGCGCCGCTGCGCCCGAAAAAGAACGCCCGAAGCAGGGGGAATCAGGGCCGGGGAAAAAGATCCTGATCAAAAATTTTATCCTGAAACAGGGCACGGTGACGCTGGCCTCTGCGCTTGCCGGCGGCCAGGCAATCACCGCCCGGCTTCCCGACATGCACCTGAAAAACATCGGCGGCACGGGAGCTTCCCCGCAGCAGGTGTTCGGGGAAATTTTCAGGGCCCTGCAGCAGCAGATAACCTCCGGCTCCGTACACGATGCGCTCAACCAGGGCCTGAAAGAGCTGGGGAAAAACCTTGACGCCATCGGGGAGGACGTAAAAAAACAGGCCGGGGACATGAAAGACACATTCAAGGGCCTGCTCGGCAGATAGCCCGGTCCCTGCAGGAAACGGAAACAAAAAGAATGGCTGCCCCGCGGGCGCGCCGGTTCCGGCGCGCCCTTCAGTTTTAATGGAGCCGTAAAAAGTCCGGACAGGCCCTTTTGCAGGAGCGGGTCAGGTTTTGTCCGCGGGCGGTTCCTTTGTGCGCCGCAGGGAATTCATGCCCTTGATCATGAGAAACACCGCCCAGGCCACAATCAGAAAGTCCACGACCGACTGAATGAACATGCCGTAGTTCAGCATGACCGCCGGCGCATCGCCCGCGGCGGCCTTGAGCGTAATCGACAGGTCCGTGAAATTTACGCCGCCCATTACAACGCCGATCGGGGGCATGATGACGTCATTGACCAGCGAGGAAACTATTTTGCCGAAGGCGCCGCCGATGATAATGCCCACGGCCATGTCCACCACGTTGCCCTTGACAGCAAATTCGCGAAATTCGCTTACCATGCCCATGCCGTTCCCCTTTCGTGTGAAGTGTCTGCCGGTTGCGCGCGCTCCGGCCGGGGGGCTTTTTTCACAAACGTGAAGCTCCCGGACAGTTTTTTATTGCGCGCAGGTATGCGCAGATCAAAGCATACATTGACCATAAAATCAATTATTGATAACCCGGCGGGCATACGCACCCGGAGCAGAAGCGGCCCGCCCGGCAGCAGCGCGGGTAAAAAAATCTGGCAACGGGGCTTTTTTTGTGGTCTACCTATGGCCGTACCCGGCCCCGCCCCGGTGAATCATCAGGAGCGCACATGCATATCACCGTTTCAATTGCCCAGCTCGATGTCATCGAGGCAGAACCGGAGCGCAATCTTGAGCGCGGCTTTGCAATGATTGCAGAGGCGGCAAGGCGGGGCGCCGACCTCGTATGCTTTCCTGAACTGTGGACCACCGGGCTTGACTGGAACCGCAACCGGCAGCTTGCCGCCGGACATGCCTCCGCAATCGAGGCGATGGCCGCGCAGGCAGCCCGGAACGCGATCTGGATCAGCAGCCCGATGCTGCGCCTGTCCGCGGACGGCGCCCTGCACAATTCGTCCTTTCTGTTCGCGCCCGACGGCGCACAGGCTGCCTGCTATGATAAAATCCACCTGTTCTCCCCGCTGCATGAGGACCGCTGCATCAGCGCGGGCTCCAGTCTGTGCGTTGCCGAAACGCCCTGGGGGCAGACCGGCCTGTCCGTGTGCTATGACCTGCGCTTCCCCGAGCTGTTCCGCGCATGCGCGCTTCGCGGCGCCGTGCTGCAGATATGTTCGGCCGCGTTTCCGCACCCCCGGCAGGAGCACTGGCGGGTGCTGGCCCGGGCGCGCGCCATCGAAAACCAGTTTTTCATGCTGGCCGTCAACAGAGTCGGCAGCGAACACACGGGCGCGCAGGGGAACATATCGTTTTGCGGATCATCGGCCGTGATCGACCCCTGGGGCACTGCGCTGGCGGAGGCCGGGGAACAGGAGTGCCTGCTGACGGCACGCATCGACATTGATCAATGCGCCGCGGCGCGCAGCGCCATCCCGGTCCTGCGCGACCGCAGGCCTGAAACCTATGAGACGTGAGGAGACTGCATGCCCCTGACGCCCCGCCCCCGTCCCCGGTACCGTCTTTATGCGGCAGCCGCCGCAGTGTGCGCGGCTGCTGTCATCCTGCTCGCATCCACAACCGATGACATGGGCTGGACCTGCGACGAGGTTTACTACTTCCTGTCGGCCGAATATATAACGGAATGGTATCACGGGCTTGTCGGCAGCATTCAGACGCCGGGCCTCTCCTTTGTGCTTTCGCGCGAGATCGTTGATGAATACTGGCTGTGGGATCTCGAGCATAACCCCCATCCGCCCCTGTATAAAATATTCTCTGCGGCCACGCTTGCCTTGTTCAAGGACCGGCTGGGCGCTTTCGCGGCTTTCAGGCTCTCGTCCCAGATCCAATGCGGCATCCTGCTGGCCGCGCTGTTCATCGCCCTCGCAGGGAGCCGGGGCCTGGCGGCCGGGCTGTGCGGCGCAGCCTGCCTGCTGCTGATGCCGCGCGTATTCGGCGATGCGCATTTCGGCACAACCGAGCTGCCGCTGATGACCCTGTGGTTTTTATGCGTCTGCGCGTTCTGGCGCGGCCGGGAGCAGGCGGCCTTTTCCGTGCTGCTGGCGGTGCTGTGGGGCATGGCTCTGGCAACGAAATTTACGGCGGTGCTTATACCCGCGCCGCTGGTGCTGTGGGCCCTTGTCTGCCGCGACCGCGCAAGCCTGCGCAACTTCGTTCTCCTGCTGCTGATCGGTCCGCTTGTCGCCATTGCCCTTAATCCGGGCTGGTGGTATGACCCTGTCACGAAAATCAGCCAGTACGTGGCGACAAGCCTCAGCCGCAAAGACCATATTCCGATTCCGACCCTGTATTTCGGCCAGGCGCTGCCGTTTCGGCCGCACTGGTCGTATGCGCCCGTCATGACCGCGCTGACCATACCGGTCAGCACGCTCGTGCTGTTTTTCATCGGCTGCGGCGGCCTTGCGCTGAAAAACGACCGGCGCTCCTATGACCTGCTGATGTGCATGACCGTTCCCGCGCTGCTGCTGATCGTCATGCTGACCAACGCGCCCGTGCATGACGGCGTGCGCCAGTTTATCTATATCATGCCCTTTATCGCCTACATGGCCGGAGCGGGATTTGATCTGCTTGTCAGTGCACTTGCGCGCATCCTCTCCGGAGCCCGGCTGCGCGGCTGCGTGACGGCGGGCCTGCTGCTGGCCGCGCTCGCCTACCCGGCCCTTGAAACCGCGCGCAGCCATCCGTTTGAGCTGTCCTATTACAACCGGCTGATCGGCGGCCTGCCCGGCGCCTACCGCAGGGGCATGGAGGTGACCTACTGGTATGATGCAATCACCGACGATATGCTCTCCGCGATCAACCGGACCGCGCATCCGGGCGCACGGGTAAGCTCATTTCCCGTCGCAGCGCATTATTTTGAATTCCTTCAGCAGCACGCCAAAATCCGCAGCGACATCACCTTCATCATGCCCGATATCAAGGCGCGCGTATCGGGCTCCGGCCAGCAGATCACTTTTTCCCCGCAGACGCCGGACTACCTTGTGCTGGTGTTCCGCTTCGGCATGTTTAATGATTTCTACCGGCGGCTTTTCCAAAACAATACGCCGGTTTTTCTGGTGCAGCACCAGGGCGTGCCGCTTGCGGCGCTGTACCGCTGGAAAGACATTACGCTCCGGGAAGCGCCCGTGAAACGGCCGGGCCGGTAAGGATGGCGCGGATAAAAAAATGCCGCGCGGGCGAACCGCACGGCATTTTATCTGGGTCTGTTGTACGATGTTGCAGCTGAAAGCTGGAAAACCCGCCGGATTATTTCGGCACCACTTTTACAGCCTGCAAACCCTTCTGCCCCTTTTCGACTTCAAAGGTAACCGCCTGACCGTCGCTCAGGGTCTTAAAGCCGCTGCCCTCAATCGCGCTGAAGTGCACAAACACATCACCGTGCTCGGCGCATTCGATAAAGCCGAAACCCTTTTTGTCGTTGAACCACTTCACTTTTCCCTCTGGCATAATACTGTCTCCTGAAAAAATAAAAAATTGCGCCGCCCGCCTCCTGACGCAGCGCTCACCGCTGCAGATTATATATCCGCAAACATAAAGTGCAATCTTTTTTTAGATGTGCGGCGCATGCAAAACAGCGGCGCGGGACATGCCTGCCGCGCTATCGACGCGGGGCATGAACGGTGCGGACGGTCAGCGAGCCGCCCGCTCCCACAATCAGGGCGGCTGCGCCTGCAATTACAAACGCGACGGAAAAAGACTGTGTCCCGTCCGCGAGCGCTCCGGCGCAGTACGGTCCAAGCGCCTGTCCGATGCCGAATATAATCGTCATAAGGCCGAGCGCGGCCGGTGCCAGCCGGGATCCGAAGGTATCGCCTGCTATCGCGGCCATGAGCGCCGGAATACTCCAGGCGGTCAGCGCAAAAAGCAGGGCGGAAACATACAGTGCGGCAGGCGAGAGGCTTATACCGAACAACGCGAAAGAGGCGGCCTGCAGCACGAATACGCATACCAGCGCAATCCTGCGGCCGAAGCGGTCTGAAAGGCTTCCCCAGACAAGCCCGCTCGGGAGCGATACGATGCCGACCTGCATCCACAGCAGCCCGGCGGCAGCCGGAGTGAAAGCGGCTTGCCTCACAAGGTGCGCGATAAAAAACGTTGAGTAGATGATGTAGGAAAACCCGAATGCGCAGTATATCATGGCCAGATGCCACAGCAGGCCCGACCTGTAAATGCCGCTCCAGTCGAGGCCCGTCGATGCCGGTTCATCCCGGTTCCGGGCCTTTTCATCCGCGCTCCCGCCAATCAGGGCATGGCCCGTTTCCTCGGGCCGGTTGCGGAGAAAAAGAGCGCACAGGCCGCAGGCAACAAGCCCCAAGCCCCCGAGCGCGTACCAGCTCAAGCGCCATCCCTCGGCCCCGCCTGCGGCAATGATCGCGGGCACAAGCGGCCCCGTCACGATCAGGGCCAGACTCGAGCCGGTCACGCCAATGCCGGAGGCAAGCCCGCGCCTGCGCGCGCCGAACCATGCCGACACCAGGCCCATGGCCGGAATATTGCCGCCCGCGCCCCCGACACCTGCAAGGAAACGCCCTGCGCAGGCAGCCCCGAACCCAGGAACAAGCCCGGTCAGCAGCATGCCGAGGCTCACGATAAGGAGCGACACGGAAATGACCACGCGCGGCCCGAACCGGGCCGCAAGCAGTCCGGCAGGCACAACGGCCAGCAGGTAACCGAAGAGGTTGAGCGTCTGCAGCTGGCCGGTCTGCGTGTTTGAAAGCCCAAGACCCTGCTGCATGGCGGGCAGGATGCTCGTGTAGCCGAACCGGGCGAGCCCCAGCGCGCTGAACACCGCGAGCACGACCAGCGCCAGGACAACGATGCCGTAGTGCAGGCCGGAAACTCCCTTTTCCTGGTCCATAAAAATCCGTTGCGGGGGTAAGGCCCTATGCTGCAGGCAGCGTGGACGATGCCTCTTTCTAGGGTTTTCTTCGCAGGGCCTCAAGGTTTTTGCGGGCCTCAAGATCGTCCAACGGACCCATTTCGAGCACACCGGACAGGAACTCAAAGCCCCGCTGCAGCCGCGGGCAGACATACTCGCCGCATTCCGCACAGGTCGCAATGTGTTTTTCAGCGCAGCAGGTGCGGATGCCGCAGACGGCGCAGTATTCAAGATGTTTGCCGGCAGTCTGCTGGCAGCCGTCGCAGTTTATGTAATCCGCTTCAACCGGCACGCCGTGCTGGCGCGACCAGCGCGCCGCTGTGCTGCGGCGCATAGCATCATTATTTGTGCGGCTTGCAATGTAGGCGTCACAGGCCGCACAGTCAACCCCGCAACAGGCGATCTTTTTTGCCATAATCGACCCTCTGATTATACATCGTCCGCGGCTGGCACGCCGGGAACACGACCGGCTACAGCCTGATTCCGCCGCTGAGTTCGATCAGCTGCCCGGTAATGAAGGAGGCCTCATCGGAGGCCAGGAACAGGGCGAGATTGGCCACATCCTGCGGCTGCCCGATCCTGCCCAGCGGGTAGCGTGTTTTGCAGTCCTCCATCAGGCCTTCCCATATCTCGGTGCCCATGCCCTGCTTGAGCGCCTCGACTTCGACCAGCGCGGGCGCGATCGCGTTCACGGTTATGTTGAACATGCCGAGATTGATTGCCAGGCTGCGGGTAAAGGCAAAAACCCCGCCTTTGGCTGCCGCGTAGGACATCTGCATCGGGGAAGATGCGCCGCGGTACATGATGGATGCCATGTTGACGATCCTGCCGTATTCCTGCGCCATCATCATCTGTGCGGCCTCGCGGCAGCAGAATATGCAGGACTTGAGGTTGGCATCGATGTTGCGGTTGATGCCTGCGTCGCTGATGTCTTCAAGGCCGGTCAGGGGTTCTAGGTCCCCGCCGGCGATATTGGCAAGGATGTCGAGCCGAGGATGGGCGTTTTTGATCGCCGCGAACATCTCGACAACCTGGTTCTCCTTGCCGAGATCGGCCGCGAAGTCCGCTGCCCGCAGTCCCTGGGACTGCAGCTGCGCGCACCTGCCGGCGCAGGCCCGCGCGTTGATGTCGGCAAGCAGCACGGTTGCGCCTTCCAGGGCAAAGCGCTGCGCTGTTGCAAACCCGATGTCGCCTGCCGCGCCCGTTACCAGGGCTGTTTTGTCCTTCAGTCGCATGGATTGTTTTCCTTCCGGGGTGGGTCCGCCCACGGGCGGGACGTGGATAATCAGGGCGCCGGGTTTGCGGTACCGGCAAAATTTTATGTTACCCGTTCAGCAGAGTCAACGTCAAGTAGCGTTTTCCAGGGGTCTGTCCGCGGGGCGGAGCATGCGTTTCATCTGGGGGCCCGCGGCTCCCATATCTGCTTGCGGTGCAGGCCCCGGCGGATAAAATCGCCGCTGGTGATGACGATACGCTCGGGTATCACCTTTGTGATCAGCTGGTTTTTGCGGATGTTGGCCATCATCGCCTCGCGGGTCATTTTCTGCTTCATGGCCTCGGGCATATGGTTCATCGCTGTTTCAAGGCACAGGTCCGCGGCTTCGTCAAAGCCGGGATCGCCGTCCTTGAGCTGCACGGCCCTGCCCCTGATCTGCACGCCTGTCGGGTCGGTAAAGTACATCATGTCGCTGCGCTGGCGTACATACACAAGCGATACGCGGGGGTTTGCCGCTATATGAAAAAGTTTCTCCGTCTGCTTTTCGGATGAGGCGTAGAGCGTAAGTGTTTCGGGGTCAAGGATGAACTCGGCGCAGGTCGCCAGCGGCTCGTCGTTGAACGATGTCGCCAGGGCGTACATCTCGCGGTAGTCGCCTGAGCCCTTGAGCGTTTCGAGGATCGCTTTTTTTATTTCATCCTGCGGCAACCGCCCCTTGGCGCTTTTCTTCAGCGACATCGTGGCCGACGTGTAGGCATCGACGCCGTCCCAGCCGTGGCAGTCCGCGCACTTCATGCCCTCATCATAGGGCATGTGAAACGGCGACTTCTGCGTCGGCTTGACGTAGATGTAGGCGGGCCCGCCGTCCTGCCAGCCGTCATATCCGGCACAGCAGCTGGTCCAGCAGAAAAACAGGCTGACGCCGCACGCGATCCAAGGCCATCGTCTCATGAGTGCATCCTTTCCGAAGGCTGCTTTTTCCGGAGCAAAGCCCGCTGACTTAACAACGGCGAGTATAAGCTCCCGGCACGTGCCTTGTCAACAAAACCATCCATAAAGCCGGACAGAACAGCATTATTGCCCGGCATATACCTGCCTGCTGCGGGGATGAGAAGAAAAAGGCCGGGGTTTGGTGCTGTTGACAGAAAAAGACCTTCGCCCGCATGAACTTTTCTTAATCGGCCTGTAAGGCTTTTGTCATATTTGTTTGCTATTTATAGAATAGATTTTATAGATTAATTAAGGAGCTTAGCAGGCCACATTAAAAAAATGGATTCAGCGGATTATGTTTGTATGGTGTGCGTTCTGCTCAAAACGCAAGAACTGTGCTATTAAACATCTTGACAAGAAAACGTTTCGGTTTTAGGTTTGCGGCGGCAAAGCCGCGCATATCCTGCCGAGCGTAAAAAATGAACAATCGTATCGGGAGAACCAGGCCTATGAAAAAACACCTCCGCACAATCCTTGCCGGCATTATTGCTGTTCTTTGGGCCTGCCAGCCCGCCTTCTCTGCGGCTGCAGACGCTCAACAGCATACGTTTCCCGCGCCCGGGAAATGGGAGTTCGGCTTCAAGCCCGGCGCCAGCTACATTTCCTATTTTTTGAAAGGCAACGTGCATGACACGCTCGGCTACGTGCGCACGATCAAGGGCGGCGCCGCAGCCGTTATCGGCGACGAGGGAAATATGGCGAAAGCCTCCGTTCAGTTCAGCTTTTTAGCAGACGTGATGACCAGCGATGATGAAGCCCGCGATGAGCGGATGGATAAAAAATTCATGGAAATACACCTGTACCCTGAAGTCTCCTTTGGGGGCTCTTCAGCAGCCGCCGGCCTGAAGCAGCAGGCTGAACTTGCGAAGGCGGACAAAGAACACCCCGTTGCCTTTGACCTTGAGGGCAAACTGACCATCCACGGCACGACACGGCCGGTCACCATCCCCGTTACCGTGTATCCTGAAAACGGCCTCCTGATTACCGAAGGCACAACCACCCTGCAGCTGCAGGACTATACTATCAAAAATCCGTCGCTGCTTTTTTTGCGCACGGAAAACACCGTCAAAATAGATTTTCACATCGAGCTTCAGCCCGCGGGCAGCCCGGCACCCTGAAAGAAGGCGGCACGACCATGCATTCCGGTTCCATACCCACCAGGGGACGCACCCTCGACTATGCGGCCCCGGTTTATGACTTCTGCGAGCCCCTGCTGCTCATGGGGCGCCTGGCCTCCTATAACCGTGCCATGATTGAGCTGCTGGGCCTTGAGCCGGGCCATCGCGTGCTTGACATCGGCTGCGGGACCGGCACCCTGACGAGGGCCATCGCCGACAGGCTGGATCCGGCTGTTGGCGGCTGTGCGACAGGCATCGACGCCGCCGCAGCCATGATCGATGTCGCGCGCAAAAAACGCTCCTGTGCAGCCTGCCGGTTCGAAGTCGCGGCCGCCGAGCAGCTCCCCTTTGAAGACGGCTCGTTTGACGCAGCGGTCTCGAGCCTGTTTTACCACCATGTGGACCGGGACCTGAAAGAGCGCTCCCTGCGCGAGGCGTTCCGGGTGCTGCGGCCGGGCGGGCTGCTGGTGGTGGCCGACATGCACAGGCCGACCACGTTCATGGGCAGGCTCATATCGCATGCGGCGCGCTGGTTTCTGATGCAGCCCCAGATAGGAGAAAACATCGCGGGGCTGCTGCCGGAGCTGATGCTTCGGGCAGGCTTTGAACAGCCGCGCCTGCACGCCATGTTCATGGGCTATATTGCCCTGTTTTCAACACGAAAGGATCAGTGAGCAGCTATGAATATTTTTGACCTGATACGGCACGGAACGCGGCAGTGCGCTTCAGACGGGAGCGCTCCCGACGCTTTCGGCCTGCTTGAGCAGGAGCTGTCCGAGGCCTTGAATCTGTTCTGGGTCACCGCTCAGGAAATCCTGACCGGCAGCGGTATACGGCTGCTTGAAAAACCGGCCGGTTTTTTAAAACTGGAAAATAATTTTTTTTCAGCAATGTTCCTGTATTCCTATCACCGGGCCGGCCTGCCCCGTGTGCGGCGGGTGATGCACGCCGCCTTAAACCACTGCCTGCGTGGCATGGTGACGGGCTGTGACAATATCCTTGATGACGAGTACAAGAAAACGCTTGAAACCGACCTGCCCGAGGGCGCAGCGAGCTTTCGCTCGATCATCGATATCATGGCCTCCGACCGGGTTCTGTTCAGCATTCTCATGGCCGCCTTCGGCAGGGACGAGCTTTCCGCCAATCAGGTGCTGAAGGCAAGCACCGCCTCGCTGCATGCCCTGACCCAGAGCGGCATCCAGGAGTCAACCGAGGAGCAGGGCATACAGGAAATCCTGCCGCCCGCTGACGTTCTGGCCAGGGTTCATCATTATAAAACCGGCCTGCTGTTTAACTGCACCTGGGCCATACCCGAGGCTATCGGCGACGTGCGGCCCGGCGCAGCCGACGCCCTGAAGCAGGCGCTCTACCGCGTCGGCATCGGCTGCCAGATCATGGACGACATGGCCGACCTGGGCCGCGATGTGCGCGAAAAGCGCCACAATTACGTTGCCTCGCTTGTGTATCACGAAGGAGGCCTTCAGCAGTGGCAGCAGCTCAAACGTACGGCCGCGCATGAATCAGGAAGCCATGACCGGGCCGTGCTGCTGCATGAGTTCCCGCAGGCCCTGCAGGCATCTGCCCGCCTGGCCCGGAGCTATCTTGCTGAAGGCCTGGGCAGCCTGTTTGAGGACGCACACCAGGCCGCCGTTGAGCCGGCCATTTCGTTTCTGTACCGGCGCATCGGCACCGAACACTTCATGGCAGAGGCGGGCCTGTGCAACTAAAAGGCATCCCATGCTGAAATCTCAGGGATTCTGGCTGAAAACCGCGGGGCTTTTTCTGCTGCGCTCGGGCCGCTCGACCGCGGCCCTGTCGCTGATGGTCGTGAGCGCTGTGGCCATGCTTGTTTTCCTTTCCGCGCTTGACGTGGGTGTCAACGACACCATGATCCGCAGCTCGACAGGACTTTTTGCCGGGCACATTTCAGCTGCCGGACTCCCTGCAACGCTTGCGCCCGGGGTGCTTGCGGTTACAGGCGTCAAGGGAGTTGCCAGGCGCGTGCCCGCAGCAGGCATGCTGTCCGGCAACGGACAGTTTTCAAGCGTCGTGCTGTTCGGCATCGATCCGGAAGCCGAGCGCAGCACAAGCGCGTTCTGGAAAAAAACCCTTGCGGGCTCTTTCCTCTCGCCCGGGAGCAGGGGCCTGTATATCAGCCGGCAGCTTGCCGACGCTCTCCGTGCCAGCACAGGCAGCGTGCTCAGCTTCAGCGCCGGCGGCATGGCGCATGCAAAAAACTTTACGGTCGAAGGGATTTATGAAACCGGGATCGATCCGCTTGACAGGGGCATAGCGTTCTGCAGCCTCGCCGCTCATCCGGAACCTCAGCAGCCCTGGACCGCTGCCGTGTTTCTCCATGACGGCGTTGACCCCGCCGATGTCATCGCCCGCTACCGATCCGCTTTGGCTGAGGGCGAAGCGTTCAAGTCCTGGAGCGAACTCATGCCCGATTTGCGTCAGCTGATCGACCTTAACTATTTTTCCATGTCCCTTGTCATGGTGCTCGTGTTCGGGGTCGTTTCGCTGGGCATTGCCTGCGCCTTTGTCATTTTTATCATGAAGCATGTGCGCGAATACGGCATCATGAAAGCCATGGGCGTTACTCCTGCTGAAATGATGCGCCTGATCGTCATGGAAATCATGCTCATGAACTGCGCGGCATCGCTTGCGGGCATTGCGTGCGGGGTCACAGCTGTCCTGCTGGTCGGCAGCACGGGGGGTATCGACCTTACGGCATTTACCTCCTACAACCGCTACTTTGCCGTGTCCGGGGTGATCTATCCGCGCCTGACGCCTTTTTCGCTGTGCTCTCCGCCAGCACTGGCGCTCGCGTTCAGCCTGGCAGCGGCCCTGTGGCCGGCCGTGCTCGTTGCGCGCAAAAAAGCCGCTGATATTCTCAGGCTGGGGTGAACGCCATGGTCGAATGCCGCAGTGTTACGAAAACCTACCATTCCGGCCGGGGAACGCTGCAGGCACTGCGGGGGATTTCCCTTGCAATCGCGCCCGGCACCGCGGCGGCGATCGCGGGCAAGTCGGGTTCGGGCAAAACAACGCTTCTTAACTGTATGGGAGGGCTTGACTGGCCCGACAGCGGACAGGTGTTCGTCAACGGCATCGATTTGCACACCCTGCCGCAGCGCGGGCTCAGCCTGTTCCTGCGGCGCGACATGGGGTTTGTGTTCCAGTTCGGAAACCTGCTCTCCTATCTCACGGTGTTCGAAAACATCGCGTTTCCCCTGAAGCTTAATAACATCCCGAAGCTCGAACTGGAGCGCCGCACGCAGGAGCTGCTCGAGCGCATCGGCCTTGCCGGTGCAGGCCCCGCGCTTGCGCACGAGCTTTCCGGCGGCGAGGTTCAGCGCGTGGCCGTGGCGCGGGCGCTTGCGCACCGCCCGAAGCTGCTGCTTGCCGATGAGCCCACCGCCAGCCTTGACAGCGCCACCGGAACAAGCCTTGTCCGGCTCATGTTCGAACTGGGCCGGGAGAGCGGCTGCACCATGGTGCTCTCGACCCATGACAGCGAGGTCATGGATCTGGCCGACCAGCGTCTGCATATCCGCGACGGGATGCTGCAGGAGCATCCGGGGCAGTAATGGGGATTGTTTTTTCACCATCAACGGCCGCTGTGCGCTTCTGCTGCGCGGCTTTTCTCGTCCTGGGCGCGGCGTGGCTCAGCGGCTGTGTTTTTGTCGGCACGCTGAGTTCCGGCCGCCCCGTGTATCCCGCAACCTGGCCCGCCCTTGATACCGCGCGCGCATGTCCAGACATTTCCGGCACGTACCGTGCCGTGAGCGAGGAGGCGGCACCGCTGGTCTATCCGCCCGGAGCGCAACCCGTGAAGGTATTTTTTCTGATCCCGTACGGAAGGCCGAAACCAGCGCCGCTTGGCCGCCGCATACTGCCCTGGCATCTCGCGGGCGCTTTTCCTTCCAGTAACAAGGAGGACTGGTGCGCCCTTACCCGGTATGCTGCCGCCCTTGAGAAAAACAATGGCGCAGGCTGGGTCAGGGTGCAGCAGACCGGCGCCGGCTTTGGTGTCAGCGCCGGCCTTGAGGACGAAACACTCTTTCACGTGATGCTCAACAACGAACCGCAGGAGCTGTGGGGGAACTATACAAGCCACGCCTTCGAATGCGGCAAAGGCGGGATAGCGGTGGTCGGCTGTTTTCCTCCACCCGGGGCTGAGAATCCCGAGGGCCTGTCCAACGCTGTCGTCAACGCTTATTTCACGTTCTACCGCGCCGTCGATGGATCGCTGGTTGCGCTCGAAGAGGCGGTCGGCGGACTGCCGGGCGGCAACCCGGAGTTCAGCAAGTGGTGGCGCTGGCAACCGGTCAAGTAGCCGGGTAGTAGGGGCATCCCTATATCTTTACTATATCTGGTGCAGCGCGCTTCCGGCTACGGCTTCACCGCATAGGCTGCGTGTTTTTCTTCAGCCGTGAAGCCGATTTTGCGTTTCGGTTTTTCCTCGGCGGCCAGCAGATGATCGAGCGTTTCGAAGACAACCTGAAAACGGTCATTGGTCTGACGTTTAAGCTCATCAAGCTCGCGCCTGAGCTCAGAACTGTTCACGCGAAGCTCCCTAAGCCGCGTAAACACCCTCATGATCATAATATTCACCTGTATGGCCCGGGCGCTGGTAAGCACGCTCGACAGCATTGCAACACCCTCCTCGGTAAACACATATGGCACATATCGCCGCCCGCCGCGCTCATTTTTTGAGGTGCCAGTCTGGCACCTCAAAAGGGCAGCCGCTTCTTGCGTGATTTGAAACATGAAATCAGCAGGAAATCGCTCGCTGTTGCGCTTAACCGCCCTGTTCAGCTGCTTGGTTTCAACCGCATACAGCCCTGCCAAGTCGCTGTCGAGCATAACCCTATGCCCTCGGATGATATGGATTTTTTGTTCGATGTGTTCAAGCGGAATTGGAACCTGCAGGTCCATGCGTTGCCCCTCCGTATAAAATATTTTATCCTAACGTCTGTGCTGTATTTCCCGTGGATGCCCCGGTTGATGTCTGGGGAAAGTTACGCACGACCACATCTATTTAAAAACAGCACGCCTGTCAAACAAAAATATTCTCTCAATGCGCATCCCGCCAGGAGTCGCCCGAGCCCACATCGACTTTCAGCGGCACGCGCATGGGGTAGACGCCCTCCATCTCCTGCCTGACCAGCGCGGCCATTGTTTCGAGTTCTTTTTCCGGAACATCGAAGACCAGCTCGTCGTGCACCTGCATGATCATGCGGCTTGCAAGTTTTTCTTCCCGAATGCGGCGGTTGATGTTGAGCATGGCGATCTTGATGAGGTCGGCGGCAGTGCCCTGGATGGGCGCGTTGATGGCGGTGCGCTCGGCGAACTTGCGCTCCTGCTGGTTTGAGGCATTGATGTCGGGCAGGAAGCGCTTGCGGCCCATGAGCGTTGCGATCCATCCCTGCGAACGGGCCTGCTCAACAATGCCGTCGAGGAAGGCTCTCACCCCGCTGTAGCGCAGGAAATACTGGTCGATGTATTCCTGCGCTTTTTTGGGCGCAATGCCCAGCTCGCGGCTCAGCCCGAAGCCGCTCATGCCGTAGATGATGCCGAAGTTGATCACCTTGGCGTCGCGCCGCCTCTGGCTGTCGACCGTGCCGCCCCAGATCTCGGCAGCCGTGCGCGCGTGAATGTCCTCGTCCTTGAGGAATGCGTCGATCAGGGTTTCATCGCCCGACATGTGCGCCAGGATGCGCAGCTCGATCTGCGAGTAGTCAGCGGAAAGTATCCTGCAGCCTTTCTCGCCCACGAACGCCTCGCGGATGCGTATACCCTCCTCGGTGCGGATGGGGATGTTCTGCAAATTCGGGTCGCTCGAGCTCAGCCGTCCCGTGGCGGTCACGGTCTGGTTGTAGGAGGTGTGGATGCGCCCGGTCGCCGGGTTGATCAATTCGGGCAGGCTGTCGACATAGGTCGAGACCAGCTTTGACAGGCTGCGGTATTCGAGCACTGCTTCGGGCATGGGATGCATGTGGCGAAGCTCGCCCAGGGTGTCGACATCGGTCGCGTACCCGGTCTTGGTTTTCTTGAGGACCGGCAGGCCCAGCTTTTCAAACAGCACTTCGCCCAGCTGCTTGGGCGAGTTGACGTTGAACTGCACGCCGGCAAGTTCGTGCACGCGTTTTTCGATCTCATCGAGCCGTGCATGAAACTCCTTTGAGAGCGTGCCCAGGCGCTGCGGGTCCACGCGCACGCCCGCCATCTCCATGTCGGCCAGCACCGTGACAAGCGGCATTTCCATGTCGCGGAAGAGCTCCTCAAATCCTTCCGAGCGAACCTGCGGCAGCAGGAGCCTGCAGAGCATGTTCGTGATGTCTGAGTCCTCGCAGGCGTACTCAACCGCGCGCGAAAGCGGCACGAGGTCGAAGGTGATCTGCTTCTTGCCTGAGCCGGCAACGTCCTTGAACGAGATCATCCTGTGGTTGAGCCGGTCAAGGGCCACGTCGTCGAGGTTGTGGCGGTAGCGCGAGGGATTGAGCACGTAGGATGCGACCATGGTATCGCAGTAAATGCCCTGCAGCTCGATGCCGTATTTTTTCAGGACAATGTATTCGTACTTGATGTTGTGGCCGATCTTGCCGATCGCCGGGTTCTCGAGGATGGGCTTCAGGCGGCTGAGCACTGCCGCGCGTTCGGGCTGGTTTGCGACGCCCTGGTGGGCAAGGGGAATATAGACCGCCGCGTGGTCGCTCCAGGCAAACGATATGCCCACAATCTCGGCCAGCATCGCGAACTGCGAGGTTGTCTCAAGGTCGAGCGTGAAGCGCGCAAGGCCGGCAAGGGTTTCGTAGAGCTGCTCAAGTTCCTGCTGCTCGATAAGCGCACGGTAGTTTTTCTCCGGCCGCGGCTCTGCGGCAGCCTGGGATTTCAGCAGGCGCGTGAACTCAAATTTTTTATACAGTTCCTGAAGGGCATGGCTGTCGGGCGGAACAAGCCTGCAATCCTGCCACGCGCAGTCGAGTTCCACGCCGGTGTCGATCGTTACGAGGCGTTTGCTCAAATAGGCCAGCTCGCGGTTTTGCTCGAGCGCAGTCCGGGCTTTCTTTTGCGTAACCTCATCAAGGCGCTCATAGATCCCGTCGAGGCTGCCGAACTGCTCGAGCAGGCTTTGCGCGGTCTTGGGCCCGATGCCGGGAACGCCGGGCACGTTGTCGCTCGAGTCCCCGGTGAGCGCCAGCATGTCCACGATATGGGCGGGGTCAAGGCCGTATTTTCCCCTGACCGCTGCCGGGTCCATGACCTTGTCCTTCATGGTGTCGAGCATGGTGACGCGCTCTCCGATCAGCTGGCAGAGGTCCTTGTCCCCGGAGATGATCACCACCTCGCAGCCGTCTGCTGCAGCCTTGAGCGCGAGCGTGCCGATGATATCATCGGCCTCGAATCCCGCTTTGCCGATTGCGCGGATATTGAAGGCTTCGATCACGTCCCTGATGTGCGGGATCTGCGCCTGCAGGTCATCGGGCATCACGGCCCGGTTGGCCTTGTACTGATCGTAGGCCTGGTGCCTGAAGGTGGGCTCGGGCCGGTCGAGCACGGCCGCAATGTGGGTGGGCGTGTGCTGCTCGAGCAGCTTCAGCAGCATGGTCGTGAACCCGTAGATCGCGTTGGTCGGAAGTCCTGCCGAGGTCGACAGCGGGGGCAGGGCAAAATAGGCGCGGTAAAAGTACGCGCTCGTGTCGATTAAAAAAAGTCTGTCCATGGCTGACCTCAGGTTTGTAACGGATGTGCGGCCTCGGGTTTGCATGCATAGTAGCACATTCTTTTGTCAGTTAAAGCAAAATAACCCGCGTTCTGCCGGGCGCATTCGCGCTTGTATTTTAGGTGCGGCTGTGAATACAATCCTGACCGGAAGACACCACACCCGCGGGCCTTCGCATGATTCGATTCATCATCCTTTCTTTTTTTTCAAGCATGCTGTTCCTTGCGACTGCTGCGGCCGCCGGACCTGAAAAGATCGAAACCCGCTGCTGCACAATCGAGAGCGCAGAAGGAGATCGCACCGCGCGCTTTCTGGCCGGACAGGCCGACGCGCTCGTCGAGCGCGTTTCAGCCCAGCTCGGTATTGAGCCGGGCGGGCGCATGCGCGTGGTTATCGCCTCCGACCGCCGGGGCTTTCTCGCGGTCCAGCCGGAGAACAGCCGCGTGCCAGAGTGGGCCGCCGGTATTGCATGGCCGGGCCAGAACCTGATCGTTTTGCTCAAGAACGCGGGCGGCGATATTCTGCAAACCTTCGAGCATGAGGTCTGCCATATTCTGCTGGCGCAGGCGTTCGGCCCTGGGCACAGCGTGCCGCGCTGGCTGGAGGAGGGCCTGGCCGTGATGATCGCGGGACAGTGGAGCCTGCAGCGCATGAGCACCATGAGCATGGCCGTGCTGACCGGCAGGGTGCTGCCCATGGACGCACTCGCGCGCGGTTTTCCCGCGGATGCTGCCCGGGCGGAAATCGCCTACTGCCAGAGTTTTTATTTTATTTCGTTTTTGAAAAACCGGTTCGGCGAACAAGATTTCCGCGCGTTTCTGGGCGCATACAGCCGGTGCAGAGATTTCGAACAGGCGCTGTGGAAAGCCTATTACCTTCGCTGGGACGAAATCGAGGGCATGTGGCTCGACTTCCTGAAGGTGCGCTTCGGCTGGCTGCCGCTGCTGTCGAGCACCGGCACCCTGTGGTTTTGCGCAAGCCTGCTGTTTGTCTGGGGCTATATCAAAAAAAAGCGCGCCGCCCGCGAGAAACTGCGCCAATGGGATCTTGAAGAAACAGGCACGAACGAAAATACAACCCTTCAGTAGCTCTTTTATGCTTGAAAACAAAGCCGGTTTTCACATAAGATACTGGGGCGCGGGACAACGGGCGCGCAATGCTCATTATAAAAGGAGACTTGCTATGAAACGTACGATTGTTGCGGCATCATTGGCGATTGGTTTCTTTCTTGCGGGCAGCGCGCACGCGGGCTGGAGTGTCTGCAGCGGCTGCCATAACGGCGCAATGGCCATCAACAAAGACGGCATGCTTGCCAAGTACACCAGCGTGGAGGCGCTCATTAAGGGCGCCCAGGCAGTGGAGAACCCCATGATGGTCAAAATCAAGCAGGATGTCGAGGGCCTGAAGGCGGCAGCGCTTGAGCTCGGCCTGAAGCCTGAAAAACAATAGCACTGCATGCAGGCTCAGTGCATGACCTCCGAGGCTACAATGCAGCAAGCGCCGCAGGCATGGAAATATTGTTACTGGCTCGACCGGGAGCGCTTTGAAACCCTGCGCATGGAACTGGCCGTTCAGGGAAAAGACATGCGCAGGGCCGAGAAAAACCCCTGCGAGGCGTTTCTCGCCGATATCGGATGCGCCGGACCCGAGTGCTGGCCGGTCATCTGCAAATTTGACGCGCGGCCATGGTTCGAAGCCTCGGCGTTCAAGGACAAAACGCTGGTTATTTCCTCGAAGCCGCTGGGTGCGGCATACGAGGACTGCCTTGAAACGGCCATAACCCCGGTCACATTCAAGCCGGGCAGGATGCCCGGCAGGGCAGCGCGGGAAGAGCTGATCAGCGAACCTGAGTTTCTCAAGCGCAAGCCCGATGCATGGGACCGGTTCCCGCGGGACATGGGCCAGCAGATCGTCAACGGGCTGGCGCGCATGGGCCCGCGCACGCCTAAAAACTGGGACGATCTGTTTCTGTCATGGACGTCCGTGCACGCGAATTTTGTCTCGCCGCGTTTCAGGGCCGATGATGAAACGGCGGCTCCCTACTCGATCGGCGACAGTCTTTCGATCAGCAGCTGCTGCGTTGAGCTGTTCAACCTGCTCGGTTCCTGCGAAAAGGCGCTGCTGGTACGGCCATGCACGGGCGCGGCGATCCTGCAGGCCCTTGAGCGCGACCGGTACTACCTCGTGCGTCTGGTAAAAAACACGAAACGGGCCTTCGCCTGAGCCTGATCCTGAGCGCCCCGGGACAGGGCGCCCGCTTGCAAAGCGCTTTTTTTTTCTGTACACTTGCGCCAGTCACCGCAGATTCATTATCCTACAGAAGGAGAAGGGTTTGGATCCGGAAGCCCTGTATCAGCTGGCTGCCATTATTGCGTGCCTGATCGGCTCGGCCCTTTTTTCAGCAACGGAAACCGCGCTCACGAGCCTGACGCACAGCCGCATCCACCAGATGCTCGAGAGCGGGCAGACGTGCCGCCTGCTTGACCTGTGGCTGAAAAAGCCCAACAACGTCCTCACCACGGTTCTGATCGCCAACAACATCGTCAACATCCTGGCCGCCTCGCTGGCAACGGCCCTCAGCCAGCAGCAGCTCATGCGCCTGGGCCTCGGCGAGCGCGAAGGCTTCGCGGTAGGGCTGGCGGTCGGTGTCATGACGATCGTGATCCTGGTGTTCGGCGAAGTCGTGCCGAAAACGTTCGCCAAGCACAACGCCGAAAAAATCATTCCGTTTTTCCCCCTCATGTACGCGCTGTATTTCGTTTTTCAGCCGCTGACCCGTGTGCTGGTGCTCATCAGCGCCGGGGTTGTCCGGCTTACCGGCGGCAAGCTCGGCCACCACGGCCCGCTGGTGACCGAGGAGGAGCTCGAGTGGATGATTCACCGCGGGCGCAAGGAAAAGGTGCTGCACAAGGAGATCAGCAGCATGCTCGCCGGTGCGCTCGATCTGGAAAACACGGTTGCCCGCGAAATCATGGTGCCCCGCACCCGGATGATCATGTTCGAGGCCAACGAGCCCTTTGAGGAGGTCTGGCAGCAGCACCGCGAGCATAACCATTCGCGCTATCCCGTGTATGAGGAAGTGCCCGACAAAATCATCGGCATTCTGTACATCAAGGACCTGCTTCAGTTTCTGGTTGAGCGGGCCGGCAGCACGGTCAGCCTGCGGTCCCTGATGCGCACCGATGTCTTTTTCATCCCGGAATCCAAGAACGTGCGGGAACTGCTCACCGAGCTTAAAAGCAGGCGGGTCGGCATGGGTATCGTGGTCGACGAATTCGGGGGCGTTTCGGGCATGGTCGCCCTGGAGGACGTGCTGGAGGAAATGGTCGGCGAGATCTATGACGAATACGACGAGCCCGACACGCGCTTCATCGAGGAAAAGCCGGGCTGTTTCCGCATCGACGCCCAGTACCTGCTTGCCGATTTAGAGCACCAGCTGCACGATAAGGCCGCCTTCCCGCTAGACCGCGGCTACGACACGGTCGGCGGCCTGCTGATGGATCTGGCCGGCCGGGTTCCGCAGCCCGGCGAGGTATTCACCTGGCCTGAAGACTCCGGTACCGGCGATACAGACACCGAGCCCCCCCCCGTGCTGCTGTCCTTCACCGTGCTTGCCGCGACCGAGACCTCGGTCGATGCAGTGCGCATGGAAATTGTCCGATAGCGAACGTTATTTGCTGTGCCCTGACCGCGCTGCGCGGCCCTGCTTTCCGTGCACGACCCCGCACAGAGGACATATCATACCCTCAGCCTGCGTAGCTGTGCAGGCCTGAGAGCAGGTAATTTACCCCCAGAAATGTGAACAGCACGCAGGCGAACCCGATAATGGAAAGCAGGGCCATGCGCTTTCCGCGCCAGCCGCGCGTGATGCGCGCGTGCAGCACCGCCGCATACACGAACCACGTGATCAGGGACCAGGTCTCCTTGGGGTCCCAGCTCCAGTAGCTTCCCCAGGCATAGTTGGCCCACACCGCGCCGGTGATGATGCCGAGCGAGAGCATCAAAAACCCGATGGCAACCATGCGGTACATGATTTCATCGAGCCGCTCCTCGGCGGGGAACAGGCCGTCGGAGGCACCGGGCCTGCGGCCGGCTTTGAATAGATAGACGAGGGCCGTGCAGAAGGAGACCGCAAACGCCGAATAGCCCAGAAAGCAGGTGATCACATGATAGGTCAGCCAGTTGCTCTGCAGGGCCGGAATGAGCGGCTCGATCGTATTCGCAACGCGGGGTGAAAGCGAGGCATAGGCCATGGAAATCGAAATAATCGGCAGCAGCAAAACGCCCAGGGCCCTGGTTTTGTAGCGCAGCTCGATGTAGAGATGCAGCAGCACGGTTGTCCATCCAAGGGCGATCAGGGCCTCGTACAGGTTCGTGAGCGGAATGCGGCCGTGCCCCATATCGTAGGACTCCCACCAGCGCAGGCCCAGGCCGGCCGTGTGAATCGCGGCCACAAGCATGACAAGCGCGGTAATGACGCGGCCGAATTTTTCATTGCGGAAAAACAGGTACCCGAAATACAGGGTCATGCACAGCAGATATCCTATCGTGGTGATGCCCAGCAGTGTTGAACTCACAGCCTTCTCCTTCAGTTCAGCAGGCGGCCGCACAGCGCCGAAAATTCTTTTTTAAAGGCGGCTTTATGTTTATTGGCCTCTCCGGCAACCGTCAGCCGGACGCCATCCCCATCCGGCTCGCAGCGCACCCACACCCGGCGGTGCGAGCAGAAAAACGCGCTGTACATGCCGGCCATCAGCAGGGCGCACCCGATCCATACAAGCTCAACACCGGGATCCCGCGTGACCTGCAGGCCGGTAAACATGCGCGGCTCAAAGTCAGTAATCCTGATCCGGTAGGGGGCGGTCTGCTGCCCGTGAAAATCAGGGAAACGCGCGAACAGCCAGGACGTGAACAGGTGCTCGCCGCCGCGCTGGCATCGCAGCCGCACGGCCGGGTTGTTCAATTCATTCGAGCGCGAAAAGGGCCGGTTGGCATCGTCCAGGCCGAAATCCGGCAGGAAACGGTCAACGAAAAGCTCGTCGCCCGTTTCCTGCAGCACGATGGAGGAGCCGACATCAAGGCGCACGGTGCGGGGCCCGGGCGTGCCGGGGGAGTTGATCTCGAGTTCCACGACACCCCTGCCGGAGGGATCCTTGCCGTAACTCGACTGGTAGAAGTATATGCCGTTGTAAACCAGCGGATCATTGACCCGGATCTGCTTTGTCAAAACCTCGCTGCCGTTTTCGATGACCGTCAGGCTGCTGACGTAGGATTTGGGGCGGCCGCTGTTTTCATAAAACGACACATCAAATGCATTGCAGCGCAGGCTGAAACCAAGCTGCTCGAAGCCCGTCCGGTCGCGCAGGCTTACGCTGTCAGACTGCTCGCCTTCGTAAAGCTGCATGTACCCCTGGAAACCGAACCGTCCCATGAGTGCGCCTCCGATGACCAGCAGCAGGGCCGTGTGCGTGAACAAAAATCCCAGGCGCGACCAGCGGCCCCTTTCGGCAAAGAACGTGACGCAGCCGTCCTGCCGCCTGATCTCGGGGCGGCCGTATGCCGCGCCCAGTTCGCGCACGAAACGGTCTTCCCGGGCGGCGTCAAAGCTGCCGGATGGTACGATCCGGCAGCAGCCCAGGGCAGCGAGATGTTCCGGACCGGGCATGGTGCTGCCGGATCGCAGCGAGCGCCAGATGCGCGGGGCGCGGTGCAGCGTGCAGCAGACCAGGTTCAGGCAGAAAACGCCCATCAAGCCCTGAAACCACCAGGAACCGAACAGGTCGTCGAAGCGGCAGGCCGTGATCAGACGCGAAACCGTTTCACCAAACAGCCTGGTGTACTCGGCATGTGCCGCTTTCTGGGGAACGACGGTGCCGATGATGCAGGCGCCGGAGAGAAGCAGCAGCAGAAACAGGGTCAGCCGCAGGGAGATGCAGAAGCGCCAGAGTGCGGTAAGTGTTGTTCGGGCGGGCATTGAACGGTCCTGTTGATGTGCGGTGCCATGGCCGTGTGAACAAAGTTCAGGTATTGTGCCGTTTTTTCGCTTCGTTGTCCAGATTAAAGAGCAGACAGGGCCGGGCCGCGGCCCTGGAAACCGGTTGACATGTTGAATAAAAAAGAGATATGCATCGTGTACATCAGCATGTTTTTGTTTTCAGCGGGGGCTCGGCCGGGTGATCAGTGTGTATCCGCGGGTGTGACCCGGTTGACCGAATTGACTTCATTGACATATGGCATGACTTGGGGGAATGCGAGCCACGCCAGGTTTCCAATCCCGGCAATGGTAAGCGGGCCGCACGTAAAAGGAGGGGCGTTATGCGGGAATTATTGGATAAAAAAGGCGGTTTCAGGAAACTTCATTCCTTTACGCTGGCCACGATCATTCAGCTCGAAACACTGCGTTACTGCCGCCGATTTATCACACACGACATTCGCGAAGCCGGGGAAAAATTTTACGATCCCCGGGGGCGGCAGTATGACCAGATGGTTCAGGCCGCCCGCAGCGGACGGCAGAACATCATTGAGGGTTCCGAGCGTTCCGCGACATCCAAGGACACCGAGATGAGGCTCACCGACGTGGCACGGGCAAGCCTCAGCGAACTGCGCGGCGATTATGAGGTTTTGATCCTCGATACGGGCGACCTGCCCTGGTCGGTGCACTCGGCGGATGCACAGGCGGTGAATGCTGTTTCGCTCGACCCGGCCCCGTTCACGGACGACATGGTCCACGAGTCAGCCAGGCACGCGCTGGAGCAGCGTAAAAAATATGCCCGCTGGCTTGATTGCGATGATGGCGTTGTGGTGGCCAACGCCATGCTTGTCATCATAGGACGCGCCCTGAATATGCTTAACCGCCAGATCGAGGCGCAGGGCAAAACATTCGAAAAAACAGGCGGGTTCAGCGAACGGCTTACCGCCCGGCGCATGCAGGCGCGCGGCCGCAGCACGGAACCGCCGCCGGATTGCCCGCTGTGCGGCCGGGCCATGCGCAAACGTTCGTCGATACAAGGGGATTTCTGGGGCTGCCCGGATTTTCCGGACTGCAGGGGAACACGGCCGGCAGGACGCCGTTGACCTCATTGACGGCTTTGTCAATTGGGTCAATATGGTCACTAGCGTCAGAAAGGCTTCCGGTTTTTAGTGTGGCTTTTTAATAATTCAATCCCAGTCGCGCAGGAAGTGGCAGGTATAGCCGCCGGGGTTTTTGCGCAGGTAATCCTGATGATAGCCTTCGGCGACCGACCAGTTGCGCACCGGCTCGACCGTCGTCACGATCGGCGCGGGCCAGCGGCGGGCCGACTGAACCTCTTTGATCGCCTCCAGGGCTTCCCGCTTCTGGGTCTCGTTGAAATAAAAAATCGTGCTGCGGTAGCTGCTGCCGATATCGTTTCCCTGGCGGTTGAGGGTCGTGGGATCGTGCATGCGGAAAAACCAGTCCGTCAGCAGCCGCCTGAAGCTGATGCGCGCCGGGTCGAAGACGATTTCTACCGACTCGGCATGGCCGGTTTCGCCGCGGCCGACATCTTCGTAGGTAGCGTTTGGAAGGTTCCCGCCGCAGTAGCCGACCCGCGTTTCAAGTACGCCGTCGATATCGCGCAGCAGCTCCTGCATGCCCCAGAAGCAGCCTCCGGCCAGAATGGCGGTTTCGCGCTTCGGCCCGGGCACGGCAATGCCCGCTGCCCGGAAGCGCTCAAGCCAGGCGCCGTAGCCCTGCGCCTGCATATCTGCGAGCGGCACGAAGCGCAGCGCTGCCGAATTTATACAGTAGCGCAGGCCCCCGGCGTCCGCGGGGCCGTCTTCAAACACGTGCCCCAGATGCGAATCGGCCTGTGAGCTGCGCACTTCGGTCCTGCGCATGCCATAGGAGGTATCTGCCCGCTCGACCAGGGCCGTGCTTTCAGCCGGGCGGGTGAATGCCGGCCAGCCGCAGCCGGAATCAAACTTGTCGAGGCTGGTAAACAGCACCTCGCCGGAAACGACATCAACATAGATGCCGGGCGCGAAATGCCTGTCATACTCTCCGCTGTAGGCCGGTTCGGTTCCGGCCTGCTGCGTCACCCGGTACTGTTCCGGCGTCAGGCGCTTTTTCAATTCGGCATCCGAGGGCTTCATAAATGCGCTCCTTTCAGCGGCTGCCGTCAACGCATCGGCGCCGGCGCCGGATGGCTGTGCCTGCTCATCGGCTGACGTTGAGCAGGCCTGCAGAATAGCTGCCAAAAGCAGCACAAACAAAACTCGATACAGCAGTGCGGCAGATGATTGCATAAATATATACCACAATAAATCGTTTAGATACGTTATTGAAAACGTTTTTGACAGATATACGCCCGCCGTCAGGCAAACATTTTTGCGTGGCGGAAAGACATATGATAGGATGCCTTCACTATAACGATAGATCTGGACCCGACATACTCAAAAAGGATCGACCATGAAAAAGTTACTGATACCCGCGCTGTGCCTGTGCGTATCGCTCAGCCTGGCGGCCTGCTCAACTCCTGAGGAACCGGCAGAAGAAGAGTCAGGGGGACGCGTCGAAGAATTTAACCATACGGTTGCCCGGGACGCGACCAATGCAATTAAACGTCCGCTCGACAAGGCCCGCAACGTGCAGGAACGTTCACGCCAGAGGGAGCAGGACATGCCGCAGGAGTGACCGCGGCTACCCGCTACTCAGCCTGCCCGTCCCAGCGCCTGAACAATTGATGCGGGATCTTCAGCAGGTCAAGCACCTTGCCCACGCTGTGATCGACGATATCGCCGATTGTCCGGGGGTGATGGTAGAACGCGGGAACCGGCGGAACGATAATGCCGCCCATTTCGGCGATGCGGGCCATGTTTTTCAAATGCCCCAGATGCAGGGGCGTTTCGCGTACCATCAGCAGCAGGCTGCGCCTTTCCTTGAGCATTACGTCAGCGGCGCGCGTGATCAGGCTGTCGGCGTAGCTGTGCGCGATGGCCGACATGGTCTTGACGCTGCACGGAGCCACCACCATCGCGTCGAGCAGGCATGAGCCGCTGGCCGGCGCAGCGCCCACATTTGAGTTTTCATGTACGTGTGCCGCCAGTTTTTCAATCTCACCGGCCGCGCCGGGGCCGAGTTCATGCGCGATAATAGCGCGGGCCGACGCGCTGATGATCAGGTGGATTTCAACGCCCGGGGTCTGCGCAAGCACTTCCAGCAGGCGCCTGCCGTACACTTGGCCACTTGCCCCGCTCAGGGCAACGACGATCTTAGTCATGGGCCTGGCTCCGTAATTTTCCTATGATCTTTTGAATCAGCAGGTCCGTATTGGCCAAAACGGCTTCAATGCCTTCCGGAGTTATATCTGGAACATGAATACCGGCGCTGGCAGCGACCGTGCGCTGCAGCCGGGCTGCAACCCGTTCGGCAACCCGGCGCGCGACCGCCTCGTCCCGGTGCCCGGGAAAGCTGAACTGCAGCACGGTTGAGCTGCGCTCCCGCTCAGGGGCGCTCTGCGGGTGCGGGATCGCAACAGCAAGCGAGCCGATATGCGGACGGGTGCCGCCCCACAGCGTGATCAGCACGTCCGCGCCGATTGTCTGCAGCGAGGCGCTCACGGCAAACTGCCCTGTTCCTGCGATCAGTGTATCCATGCCTTCTCCGCCGAACCGCCCGCGATCGGCGGAAACACCGTTATGCAATCATCGTCATCGAGCGCCGGGTTATCGCTGCGCTGGACCCCGTTGAGCAGCACCACCCTGGGCACATCAGCCGGAAGCTCCGCACACATCAGTGCATCGCCCAGCCGCGCGCCCGGCGCAAGCTCGAATGTACGCGACCCGTCCGCGCGTGATTCGCCGGCGGATGAGCGAAACGGCCCGAGCAGCTTAAGCTTAACACAGGGCATGGATATCCTTTCCCCCTGATTGTCACGGTAATGGGCGTCGCAGGGCGCCCGGCACGTGTCGCCGATTGCCTTGACAACTGCGTCCAGTCCTGCAATATACACTTGGATTGGTGTTTTTGAAAATACTTTTTTCCTGCGGTCCCGCCCGGACCGCCGCAGAGAGGACCCAGCATGCGCCCGAACACTTCGCAATCCGAGCCCCTTGCACATGGTCCGCTGAGCGGCATACGCGTGGTTGAATACGGCGTTTTTCATGCCGGACCCGGCGCGAGCGCGATTCTGGGCGACCTGGGGGCGGAAGTCATCAAGATAGAAACCGGGAGCGGCGACCCGGAGCGTTTCTGGAACGTGGTTGGCGGGGTTGACATTACCGTCCCGGGCGGCGAGAGCATCATGTTTGAAATCTCAAACCGCAACAAGAAGGGGCTGCATCTCGACATCAGAAAAGAAAAGGGGCGCGAGGTTTTCGAGCGGCTGATCGCCACCGCGGACGTGTTTCTCACCAATCTGCGGCTGGGCACCACGGCTGCGCTGGGCATTGACTATGAAACCGTGCGCCGGATCAACCCGTCGATTATTCACGCCGGGGTGTCCGGCTACGGCGAGAACGGCCCGGCAGCCGGCCTGGGTGCATTTGATCCCATGGGCCAGGCCCGCTCGGGCATGATGTACCTGTACGACGATCAAAATCCGGCCCTGATTCACATGGCGGTGTTCGATCAGGCCGCAGCCATTACCGCCAGCCATGCCATTTTGGCCGCGCTGCTGGCGCGCGAGCGCCACGGCATTGCCCAGTCCGTGCACACATCGCTTTACAGTGCCGGGCTGTGGCTGATGTACTGCAACCTGTACGCCAAGAGCGTGCTGAACCGCGACACGGCCTTTGCCTGGAAACGCCATGAGAATTCCCCCCTGCGCAACAGCTTTCAATGCGCTGACGGCCGATGGATCATCGGCGTGCATCATCCAGAGGAAAAGTACTGGGCGCGCTTCTGCGAAATCACCGGCATGCAGGAGCTGCTGAGCGACCCGCGGTTCGCGGATGCGCAGTCGCGCCGCAAAAACGTCAGGGAGCTGGTGGACATTTTTGACCGGATTCTGGCTACACGCACCCGCGATGAATGGATTGCGGCGTTTCAGGAAAACGGCCTGATGTTTACGCCGGTTCAGCGCATCGGCGAGGTGCTTGACGACCCTCAGGCGCTGGAAAACTCCTACGTGGTGGAATTCGACCATCCCGCGCACGGTCGCGTACGGCTGCCGGGCTATCCGGCCCGTTTCAGCGCTGCGCAGGCCTGCATGCGTGCGGCCGCGCCGGCTCCCGGAGAACACAGCCGGGAAATTCTGCTCAGCCTCGGATACTGCGACGATGACGTTGCAGCATTTCGTGCGCAGGACGTTGTGCGCTGAACGTGCGGAAGCGCTCGCCAGATCCCGCAAATAATTTGGCGGCTCGCGCCTTTCGTGCTATACTGGCCCCCTGAAAAGGGGAAAACCGCTTGGGGGTCCCTGCCGGTACTGTTCCTTCACAGAAACACCGACTCATCAAAGCTGCGCTTGGAAACTACGGCGCGAGCCCCGGCCGCGTCAATCAGGCACAATCTCAACCAGGGGAATAGCATGACGCAATCAGTATGCGGCGTTTTTAAGCCGCTGAAAAACGGCTCCGGCGTCCTGCGCGATCCCGCCAGTTCATTCCGACGGCAGCCCGATGAGGTCATGGTGCCGCAGGCGCTTGTGGGGCGCTACGGGCTCGTGAGCGGCGCAACGCTTGCAGGCACGGCCCGGGCCGGGTAGAAAGGCAGGGTCCTGGCAGCGGTTGAAACAATCAACCTGAGAGATCCCGCGCGGTTCAAAGAGCGCACGCCGTATACCCGGCTGACGGCCATTGACCCGCATGAGCGTTTTGATCTTTCAGCCTGCGGCCTGACGAGCATGCGGGTCATAGACCTGGTGGCGCCCATCGGCAAAGGCACGCGCGGCCTGATTGTCGCTCCGCCCAAGGCCGGTAAAACAACGCTGCTGGAAAATCTTGCCACGGCTATTCACCACGCCCACCGGAGCGCGCGCATTCTCGTGCTGCTGGTTGATGAGCGTCCCGAGGAGGTAACGCATTTCAGGCGCTCGGTTGCGGCCGAGGTGCTGCACAGCAGCAGCGACCAGAGCGTACAGGAGCATGTCGAACTTGTCGAAATGACCATGGCCTGCATCCGCACCGAACTTGAATGCGGCGGTGATGTCGTAGTGCTGGTTGACAGCCTGACACGCATGGGCCGGGCATTCAACCAGCGCGGATCGCGCACGGGCCGCATCATGTCGGGCGGATTGGAGACCGGGGCGCTTGAAATACCGCGCCGGTTTTTCGGCCTTGCGCGCGCCGTGGAAGGCGGAGGATCGGTAACGATTCTGGCCACGGCGCTCGTTGATACGGGCTCGCGCATGGATGAGCTCATTTTCGAGGAATTCAAGGGCACCGGCAACAGTGAGATCGTTCTGGAACGCAGCCTTGCCGAGCGCGGCGTGTTCCCGGCTGTCAATATACGCACGAGCGGCACGCGCAAGGAGGAGCGCCTTTTTACGCCGGAAGAACGTGCTGTGATGACGAACCTGCGCCGCCGCTTTGCCGATATGCGGCCGAAAGAGGCCCTGGAAGAGCTGCTGACGCTGATCGCCCGCTATCCCACGAATTGCGAGATGATTGCCGGATGTGCCGGCGCTTCACCACGGAAACGCCCATAAGACCCCGAACAATTTCTGCGCTATAGCACCATGCCTGCAGTCTGTTTCAATGGCGTTACAGCATCCGCAGTGCGCGCAACACGGTATATTTACTTTACAAGATATAATATTTTATTTTATAAGACTGTTTCAGACAGGCAAACCCGGCACAGGCCCCGCCATCATGGCAAGGGCCGGCGGCAGACCGTCCCGCAGGAGCACAAGGCACGATGGGATACCTTTCAAAAGCAGCACGGACACCCTACACCTGCTGTGTGGAATCCGGCTATCAGATTCTTGCTGCCGTAACCCCCTGCCGCGCATGGTCTCATTTTCTTGAGCTTCAAAAAAACCAATGGCTTACCCGGCAGGAACTCGATGATCTCAGGTGGCAGCGTCTGAAACAGTTATTCACTGTTACCCATGAAACGATTCCTTTTTACCGCAACCTGTGGAAAAGCTGCAATGTTGATCCCCGCAAGTTCGATGATCTCAGCAACCTTTTGGACCTGCCCGTTGTCGATAAGCAGATTTTGACCCGTGCACAGCAGGAGGACGGTTTCGGCCTCAGCGCGCACAAGGGCTACGATGTTGCTCATACATCCGGAACAACCGGCATACGGTTCCAGATTCCGTTCACGTTTGCCACGTTTCAAAAAAAATACGCAAGCCATCTGAGGCAAATGTATGCCTGCGGCTGGCGCCTTGGTGTTTCCTCGGCAACCCTGCATTACTCCGGTCACTCCCAGTTCAGGGGCAAGTATACCGGCAGGGCCGACGATCGCGAGCCGTTCATGAATATGCGAGAAAGCGCCCTGTCTGTCGCCCACAGGCGCCGTGTTCTGGTTCCCTATCACGGCCGGGAGACCGGCGACGATGAACAGGTCCGCGCATGGTACACCACACTCGCGGCATGCAGTCCGTACATGTTTGAAACCCTTGATTTCAATCTGCCGATACTGAAAGACTTTATTGAACGCTACAATTTACCGCGCCTGCATATTCCCAAAACCTTTGTACTGGGGACATACAGCCCGTCGCTGCGCTGCGAGCTGCAGCGGTTTTTTTCAACCGAGCTGTTCAACCGCTATTCACCTCATGAAATTGAAGGCGTTGCGTTCTCGTGCAATGTCCACCGCGGCATGCACATGGCGATTGACTGCTACCATACTGAATTTCTTGATCGCCGGAACCGCCCGGTTGGCCCGGGAGAAATCGGCGAAATCGTCGTGACGGACATGGAAAATTACCTGATGCCGCTGATCCGCTACCGGGTAGGCGATGTGGGGCATTATTATGAGGAGCCATGCACCTGCGGCCGCCCTATGCCCCTGATGGGCGATTTAGACGGCCGCACCCGCGACTGCTTTCAAACCGCTGCTGGTTTGATGGTCGCGCCCTCGCAGGTTGCCGCTATCCTGCAGGATGAGCCGGAGGTGGTTGTGTTTCAGGCCGCGCAGGATCAAAGCCTCGCGGTATCCATACAAATTGTCTTTCGAAACACTACAGGCATCGAGGAGACCGGCGCTCGCATCAGGCGGCGCCTCGAAAAACTGCTCGGCGCGGGAATACCGCTCAGTTTGAACCCTGCGCGCAGTATCCGCCTTGAGCAGAACGGGAAATGCTGTTTTGTTAAACGCTGAGTACATCAGGGGATTTGCACCATGACTATTCCGATGGCACGGCCCTCCACCGGGACTGCTGAGCTCAAACAGATTCAAGCGGTTTTTAAAAGCGGATGGCTCGGAGAAGGCCACGTTACCGAATTATTCGAAAAAGCGCTGGGCGAATTTACCGGGGCACGGCATATCGTTGCCGTTAATACCGGGACATCGGCGCTGCACCTTGCCCTGCATGCCCTGGGCGCAGGCCCCGGGGACGAAGTAGTTCTGCCGTCCATGACATTTGTCAGCGACCCGCAGGCGGTCCTGATGTGCGGGGCGCGGCCGGTGTTCTGCGACATTGAAGAGAACACGCTGAATGTTGATCCACACAAAATCAAGCCGCTTCTGACGCCGAAAACCCGCGCGGTCATGCCGACAGACTTTGCCGGGCTGCCCTGCGATGTGCGCGCCATCCGGCGCGCCATCGGACGCTCCGATATCAAGATCATCCGGGATGCATCCCATTCCTTCGGTTCAAAGATCAAGGGCAAGCCGGTTGGCATACGGGCCGGAGAGGATGCCACCTGCTTCAGCTTTGATCCCATTAAAAATCTGACCTGCGGTGAGGGCGGAGCGATTCTCGTCAAAACAGCTTCAGCTGCCGCGCGCCTGCGGTCCCAGAAAATGCTGGGCATCATCCGGAGCACATGGCAGAGCTTTTCCAAAAAAAAGGTCGAAGACCGCCGCGTCGTCCAGCACGGATTCCGCTATCATATGAGCAATATAAATGCGGCGATCGGGCTTGCGCAGCTGCAGCAGTTTGCCGCCTTTGCTGAAAAGCGCCAAAAACTGGCGGTACTCTATGATGAACTGCTGCAGCCGCTTCCGGATATTACGCTGTTTAAGCGCGACTACGCTGCTGTCGTCCCGTTTATGTATATCATCCGGGTCGCTGCCCGTGAGCGCGACAATCTGATAAGCTTTCTGGTTGCCAACGGCGTACATGCAGGCCTGCGGTATTTCCCCTGTCATCTGCAGCCGTTTTTCAAACATGCTGGCGCGGCCCTTCCGGTCACCGAACAGCTCGCGCAGGAAATGCTGAGCATACCGCTGTATCACGGGATGCGCGAATCACAGGTGCACGCTGTTGCTGCGTTGATAAAAAAATTCTTCTCTTGAGGGCACGCTGCGCGCCATGACGGAAAAACACCTGATCAGAATCGCGGACTGGGGAGTAACGGAACAAACGGTGGTTTTCGCCGACGACTTTGTTCTTGAGCGGCTGCCTGCAGGCGGCGATGTTCTCGATATCGGCTGCGGGCGCGGTATTTTTGACGCAAAAGCAGCCCAGCGTGTCCGCTCTATAACCGGTATCGACATAACCCTGTCAGAAGTAGAAGCCGCCCGGTCTTTGTGCCGCAATACTAACATACGGTTTGTGGTGCATGACGCCGAAAAGCTCTTTGAGCTTGAAGGTACATATGATGCCATGTTTTCGCGTTTTTGTTTTCATCACCTGAATATGGAGAAAACCGCTGCCGGCATTCACGCACGGCTCAAATCCGGCGGACGCCTGGTGGCGGTTGACTGCCTTGAGGATTACTGGAAACTCTCCGGCAGTTTTTATATCCTTTTTGACGCAACCAGGCGCCTTGGCATTGGGCGTATGATTGCCCTGATACCCCGGCTCATGTTTTTTTTCACGCCCAAACGCTTTCAGCATGTAAAGAGCGATATAGCTCGGATTAAACGGGAAAAAAGATACCATTTCGAGGATTTTAAAAATTTTTATTTGCGCCTGTTCCCTGGCGCGCACATCGGCATGATCGGCTGTGCAGCATACATTGACTGGCGTAAACCCTGAGTCGTTCTCCGGAACGCATGCAGGAACGTGCCCTGCTCAAAAGCCGAACCATTGATCGCGGAAACCCGCGGGGAGAGATAATATGCTGCTCGGCAAACGCATCGGTGCAATAATTATTGCTTACAACGCAGAGCGCACGCTCGAGGATACGGTCAAGCTGGTCCCCCGCGACATTGTCGATTATGTCATCATCTGCGATGACGGCAGCACGGACCGCACCCGGGAAATTGGACTTTTCCTGGGCGTTGACACATTTTCGCATGAAAAAAACAAAGGCGCCGGTGCAAACACGGCCCGGGGATTCGATATCATGCTGCAAAAGGGCGATATCGATATCGCCGTGCTGCTGCACGGCGACAACCAGTACGATCCGGGCAGGCTCCCTCAGGTTATCGCCCCCATCGCCGAAGGCCGCTGCGACATGGTGCTTGGCAGCCGCGTTGACTGGCAGCAGGGGAACATGCCTCTCTATAAACAGCTTGGCAATGCGCTGTTAACCGGAATCCAGAATATTATTTTCAGTCAGAATCTCTCCGACTATGCCACCGGCTACAAAGCGTTTACCCGCGAAATTTTGCAGACCATCAATTACCGCGAGAATAAAAATAATTTCGAATTTGACCCCCAGTTCAACGTGCAGGTACTGATGCACGGCTTCCGGGTGATGAATGTCGAAGTGCCGACAAAATATTTTGCCGAGGCAAGTTCGGTCACATTTTCAAAATCAGTTTTATACGGCTATCAAACACTGAAAGCCGCGTTCGCGTACGGTTTTTATAAAATCGGTATTCGAACTGCATACGCACAAAAGCTGTTCAAAAAAGTGCATAACTCCTGAGCGGAACCGCCGCCGCCCCGGCAGCATACCCGCTTGTGCCCGGAACATGCCGTGAGGTTTGCCAAATACGGACCTGCCGCAGCCGCGCTTGCGACCTATCTTTTGTTTGGTTCCCTGCTGTGTACACAGGTGCCCCTGTGGATACCGCCCGACGAGGAATTGCATGTCGCCTACTGCCAGTACATAGCACGCAACAGCACGCTCCCGCGGGCTGCAAGCACCGGCTCGAAAGAACCGGTCATCATGGCCTTCCATCCGCCGCTTTACTATATCGCGGGGTCAGTTTTTTTTGACGATCTATCCGAACGCGTAGAAAACATCGTTCGTATTCATGACGGGCCCGGGTACGCTCTGATCAGCGCCGGGGCAGAAAACAAAAATTTTTCATCCTCTGTTTTAAGGCTCCGCTTTTTTACCCTTGTATGCGGCGCTGCAATAGTTATTGCAGCCTACGCAAGCATCCGCGTACTTTCTCCGCGAACAGTGCTTCCTGCTGCCGTGGGTTCTTTTTTCGTCGCCGCCAACCCGCAATTGCTGCATGTTGCGGCAGGCATATCAAACGAGGTCCCTGCAGCGGCCCTGTCGTCGATTTTCCTGTTCATGCTGCTGCTGTATTGCCGCCAGCCCTTGAGCGCCGGCAAATGCCTGCTGATGGGATGTTTGCTGGGCTTAAGCCTGCTCACAAAAACGTCAACGGTTTTCCTGGTACCGCTGGGGTTTCTTGTTATCGTGTTTACCCAAAGACGGCGCCCTGCGCGCGCCGTCCGAGACCTGGCCCTGGTGTTCGGCATCGCTTTGATTATAGCAGGATGGTGGTATGCTGTTAACTGGCAGACACTACAAACCATCCAGACATCACAACCCTGGTTTAACCGCACGGCCCCCATTTCTTTTGAATATCTGGCAGCCATCTGCCGTGTAACCTTTATTTCTTTTTTCGGTTTTTTCGCCTCACAACAGATTGCACTTCCACCGCACTATTTTATTATCTATGCGCTGATCATTGTTGCTGGAATGTGCGGCGTTCTACGGGCAGTTGTCTGTAAAGAATACTCCCGGCCTTCCTGTGCGCCAGTTCTGGTCCTCATCACGGCATTTGCCGGTGGAGCAGGAGTTTTTGCACTGCTCAACTATACCTACTATGCGCCCCAGGGTAAATATCTCTATCCGGTGATTGTGCCGGTTGCGGCCCTCGTCGGGGCTGGCTCTCTGTGCCTGCTCAACGACCGCCAAAAAAAAACCGCTGCCGTGATGTTGAGTACCGTGATGGTCATGGTATGTGCGCTCGCGCTTTTTTTAGTATTTTTACCTGCAGTTCAAGAGCCACGCCTGAAGCGGATTGCTTCACAGTCCGATTTTAATTGTATAACCGGGCACATTACCGTTAAACAACCGCTTATATATTCATTCAAGGTCTCTGAGAACGGCCTGTGTGGAATACGTGTTCTTTTTTCTAAAACCTGTGAAACCAGGGCGGGCTCGCTTTTGCTTCGGCTCGTGCAGCAGGGACCGGATGAAAGCGAAGTCTGCAGAATTTTACTTCCCGTGCGCGATATCAGGGACAGCCACTGGCAGTATTTCGGCTTTCCTCCACTTTCGAATTCAGCAGGAAAAAATTTTTCAGTTCAGGTGAAGGCGCAAGACATTTCGCCCGAAGCCCGTCTTGCCCTGTGGTGCGCTCAGCAGGCATCTTTCGACTACAATGCCGACCCATTACATATAGATGGTATCGGGTGTGTGCCGTTTTTTGAGGCATATGCCTTTACCGGCACTGTTCCAAAAACGATATGGGAAGGGTGTACAACGGCCACTGTCCGCGAACAGCTGTACGTCAGTGTGCGTGAAATGCAGCTGTTTTCCCAGTGCCTTCCCGGATCCGCGAACAAAGAAAAAATCAGCCGCAAATGGCACCGGCTCGAAAAGGCAGCCATCAACAGGCAGAACGGATCTTGTGGGCCGCCCGTCAGCTCCCGCAGATAATTGCCCCGGCGTGACGCTGTCATGCAACGCTTCAAGGTTACGGGAGCGCTCCTTGCATCTGAACGTTGTTGGACAGCCTGTATAAAAAGGATTTTTCAACAGCCCGCTAGAGCTGGATTTCTCCCTTGCCCTGCCGGGTGATTTCAAAATCATCGCCGGTCAAATCGACTATGGTAGACGGCTCTGAAATCAGCACGCCGATATCAAGCACCAGGTCAATCTGCCGGCCGAAATACTCGTCAATGACTTCGCCGGAATTTAAAAAATGTTCGCGCCACAGGGGAACACTGGTGGAAATAAGGGGGTTGCCGAGCTGTTCGCTCAGCATCTGGCACACATTGCTGGCAGGCACCCGGAAGCCTATATTTTTTCTTTTGTAGAGCATATAGCGGTTGACTTCGCGCGTCGCAGGCAGAATAAACGTGTAGGGACCCGGCAGGTACCGGTTGATAAGCCGGTAGGCGCGGTTTGAAACCTGGGCATATTCTGAAACGTGGCTCAGGTCGTGCGAGATAAAGCTCAGCGGGCTCTTCTCATCAAGACCCTTCATGCGGTAGAGCTTTTCAAGAGCTTTTTTGCTGTGCAGATCGCAGCCAAGCCCGTAAATGGTGTCGGTCGGGTATACCACAAGCCCGCCTGCACGCAGAACCTCGACGGCCTTTTCAATGATCCGCGCCTGCGGGTGGGACTCATATATACGCATTAACATGGCGGCCGTTCCGTTACCTTCCCCGCGGACTGAAGCTCGCGTCCATGGCCGCGCATCCGCAAGGCAGTCGCAGGCAGCCCTTCAGCGTGCATATAAAAATACAGCGTACTAAGCCACAATGGTTGTCCAGCCGAAAGGGTCGGTTATTCTACCGTACTGAATGCCCGTCAACGCTGCATACATTTTCAGGCTGAACGCTCCGGGCTCGTTCCCGCCCACTGTATAGTCGCGGTTTTTATAGCGCAAGGCGCCGACAGAGGAAATTACCGCGGCTGTACCTGAGCCGAAAATCTCCTCAACCCGGCCGGCCTCTATGTCCGCACACAGCGCATGAATGCTTATTTTTTCCTCATCAACCTGCATGCCCCAGGAACGTGCGATCTGTATGACGGAATCACGGGTAATGCCCGGCAGAATGGAGCCGTTGAGCTGCGAGGTAACCAGGCGGTCTTTATATTTAAAGAATATGTTCATGGAGCCCACCTCTTCAACATATTCAAGGCCGACACCGTCAAGCCACAGTACCTGGTCATATCCGGCGACCTCGGCCTTTTTAGCCGGCAGCAAAGAGGCGGCATAGTTGGCGGCGGTCTTTGCAAAGCCCACGCCCCCCCGGACCGCGCGCACGTAGCTGTCTTCCACGATAATGCCGGTCGGCTTCATACCGTTGGCGTAGTAGTGTCCGACCGGCGAACAGATAATATAAAACATATACGTCGAAGAGGCTTTCAGTCGGATCAGGGGATCCGTGCCAATCATGGTCGGGCGGATATAAAGCGATGCGCCTTCATCATGCGGCACCCAGTTTTTTTCCAGGGCAATGAGTTGCGCCATGGCATCATAGGTTTCCTCCACATCGACTGTCGGCATGCATATGCGCTCGGCGGACGCGTTCATGCGTGCAAGATTGTCCCGGGCCCGAAACAGCCCGATCCGGCCGTCCTGCCGGCGATAGGCTTTCAGCCCCTCAAAAATAAGCTGCCCGTAATGCAGGCACATGGTTGCAGGGGAGAGCGAAAAATTGCCGAATTTTTTTATACAGGCATTATGCCAGCCCCTGTCCGGGGCATAGTTCATGATCAGCATGCGGTCGCTGAATGCCTTGCCGAAGTCAAACGCCTGTCCGGGTACGACCCCGCCTTTGAGCTCGCCGGCCGGAATCGTTTCTATTCTTACATCCATTCGTCACCTCATATGCAAGCTGTTATATTAATATGCTATAGCGCCGTTTCCCGCTCTTTCATGACGGCCGCCGGTCTGGACACGAACCCCTATTGCGCTCGGCCCGTAAGGCGGGCTGAAGCATAACAAAAAATACCTAAAAAATCAAACAGGCCGCCATAGATATGCCACGGCGCAGTCTTTCTGCGCCAAATGTATTTATCGATTGACACAAGAAAATTTTCTGATAAAATTTTTTGGTTATATGCGGCTATAAACATGTGGGGTTGTAGCTCAGCTGGGAGAGCGCATGACTGGCAGTCATGAGGTCAGGGGTTCGATCCCCCTCAGCTCCACCACAACATATAGGGCACTTATGCAGTCTGTGCATAAGTGCTTTTTTTCTGCTGCACGCTTACCCCCCACCGTTTGTCTTTGCAGGCAACACAAGACGTTTCCCGGCCCCAATACCAACTAAAAAGGCAGGGCCGATGACGGCCCTGCCTTTGTTGCCTCTTCCAAACTGGAACGGGTTTCTACTGTAGCTCAATCTCTCCGGGGCATTTGCCGATGCGCACCGGAATCGGGCCAGGTGCAAGTTCGGTTCCCGCAGATATTCTAAGTTTCAGCAGTTTTTTCCTGACCTCTCTACCGGAGGGATTTGTTAAAAAGAACGTATTCTTGTAATCTTCGGGACCAGCAGGATATCCCGGGACATAATTGGGGTCTTGTACAAAACTCTGATCAAAAACAACAGTAATCTCGCACTTGCTGCCAATGCATGTTTCGCCCGATGCGCATTCACTGTCCGACCTGCACGCATTCCCCGAGCCCTTCGGAGCAAAATTTTCATTGCCCGAAGTGCGCAGCAGTTTAATTAAAAAGGGCTTTTTCTGCTTGCCGCTTATTTTGATTCTGGTAGGCCTGATGCGCATATCACAGTCATCAAAAAGCACGCACTTGTCGCGTTCGCAGAAAGCTGCTTCGGTGCAGTTATCGTCTGTAAGACATTCAACACACTGCCCCGTGCTTAGGTTGCATATTTCGCCATCGGGGTTTCCGGCGCAGTCTGCATCGCTTTCACATTCTGCAAAATCCGAGCAAATGCTCGTCTCCTGACAAGACGATCCCACGTCGCAGTCATCATCAGTCGTACACGACGCGCTTGTCGGCATAGACGTTACATCATCAATACACACCTTCGCACTGACGCATTCGGCGCCGGTTACACAATCACTATTGGACGAACAAATAACTACCGTTGTCGCCGCGGGCTCTGAACTCACGCCGAAAACATCTTCCGGCTCCTTTGCCTGTACAGTAAAGGCACACAGCAGGAATGCCACGCAGATTAACCCCCCTGTTAATTTTTTCATTGTGTTTCCTCCCTGGTTTTTATTTATTGTAGACAGTACCTGATAGTTACAGGTTTCTTTAACAGGCTCACAAGGGCTCGACGCCATACCCTACCTATTAACAGATTATAAAAATATATACCCTTAAAATTTTGTTAGTGCAAGCACTCGTTGCATGCATGCGAGGCTTTTTCGGGGCATCCTTTTTGCTTTTGTTCTGCTTGCTTCCTCCTCAATGCAGCAATTGCGCTATTCCTCAAACCACTTTTTGGGCCACCGCGGAACTGGCGCAAGCCGCAAAAGGCATGCGGAAAGTCCCCCGGCCCCTTTTGGGAACCGTCACCTTCAGGCCTGTGCCCCGATCAATCCCCCTGAAATTCCAGAAAGAATTCCTGCCCGGGCCTGCTCCAGAAGAAGCTCTTTTCCTGCCGGATCCATAAACAGCACGTCGCTGCCGGCGCGCTGTAATAAAGAGCCATTTTTGCGGTTTTGCACCCAGGCAAGCTTGGCTATGGCGCTGACCGGCTGCCGACGAGGGTCGACGGCTATGCTCAGCAGAACAATCTGCCCGTTGAATACTCTGGCCGGAGTCTCAAGCTCAAGGCCGAGTCCCCGGCTGCTGATATCGATTATCCTGCAGCTTTCGCTCAATTCACGGACATTGTAGTAACATTCCGCTTTCAAGGAAAGGGGAAACCGCAAATACTTGCGGTGTTGTTCTCGGAGAGATCCTTCAAGGGCCTGATCACCGCGGACATCCATAGTATGTACCACCAAGCGCACTTTGTATTTAACAGTTTTTCCTGAGAATCTGCGTGTGAGGAAAAGTCCCTATCGATCATTATGTGTCTGGCAGTATAAAACCCGACCCCAGGATAGTCAATAGTAATTTTGCACCCCGTTACAGAAGCACACGCAGACAGGCTCGCTGGAAAATCAGGCCGACTTGGCAATAAACTCCCTGAGGTATATACGTATCATTGCGAGCATCATGGCGACGATAACCGGACCGATGATGAAGCCTATGGCCCCAAGCCACAGGCTGCCGCCTATGATGGCTATGGCCAGCAGCACCGGGTGCACGTTGACCTTGCCGCGCATAACAACGGGCTTTATGACATTATCAGCCATGGAGACCAGCACCAGGCCCCAGACAAGCAGAAATACGCCCCTGCCCATGCTGCCGCCGAGAAAAAGCGCTGCAGCCGGCGGCAGATACATGGCCAGCGCCCCTATTACCGGAATGAGGGTTACGCCGATAGCAACCACGCCCCAGACAAAGGCATTGTCAATGCCCGCGATCCAGTAGCCGATGCCGATCAGCAGGCCTTGGGCCAGGGCGGTTACGATCATGCCGGCAAAGGTGCCCGTTATTACACCGGAGACCTCCTTTGTCAAAATCTGTTTGTGCTCGGGGTCAAGGGGTATCAGGCTCAGAAGCACATGCTGCAGCCGGTCGCCTTCGGCGAAAAACATCAGCAAAAAGAGCACAATCAGCAGAATCCCGGTAAAAAAGCCGGCCGTTGCCGTAACCACCTTCGGGGGATATTCGTAGGCGACTTTGCCAGCCGCTCCCACAAATTCAAGCAGTTTCGCCCGGATATTGAGCTCAGAGGGAACAAACTGCGGAAAGGCGGCCATCTTGCCCTGAATCCACAGGTTTGCCTGATCAATAACCTGGGCAATCGCGCCGGCTTCAAGGTTCGAAACAACCGCCCTGACCGCACCGACAGCATTCATGGCGGCAACGGTGATAACCGCGCTCAAGGGGCCGAGTATGCACAGTGACACCAGCAGAGTCGCAAGAGCTGCGGCAGCATAGCGTTTGCCCCGGCATACCCGCGCGCACAGCCTGTTAACGGGCCAGCAGATAACCGTTATGATAAGCGCCACAATGGCCGGCACGATAAACGGCCGGATTATGACGACAAAGGCCGCCATCAGCAGTACCAACAGCACGAGGAAGCTTATTTTTGAAGCCCGGGCCGGATCCATATTTATTTATATGATTGAATAAAACACACTCGCTGCGCGACAGACGTACCGCCCCGCCGTCCCTCCCCCAACTGCACCTCTCAGACAGCGTTGCGGGTGCCTGCGTTGCGCCCGTTCGCGATCATGCCGCGGGCTTTCAGCCTCCGGCGGCGTATAAGCTCACGCAATACTAGCACGGCGATGACCAGCGCCAGCAGCAGGGAAATCAGCTCTTTGTATGGTTCTATAATATCCTTTGCACATGTTCCGAAGCGGTAGCCGACCCAGATCGAAATGGGGCAGGTCAGCAGCGTGCGCACACTGTCCCAGAACAAAAAATGGGAAAAACGCACCCCCATCGTTGAACTCATAAAAAAAACTGTGGCCCGTATCCCGGCAAAAAACCCCGCAAGGAAAATTGTCTTGGATCCATGGTTCGCAAAAAAACGCCGGCCGCGGACCAGCCTTGCGGGCGTAAAAAGGAGCCTGAACGGCCAGACTGCAAGAAGTTTTTCCCCGTGCCTGCGGGCCAGCACGAAAAGGAGAACATCGCCCAGCAGAACGCCGGCAACAGCCGCAACAATCATCAAGCCGAGCGAGCCGTTTGTTTCCTCGGCCAGATAGCCGCCCAGCAGAAAGGATATCTCCTCGGGAACCGGCAGGCCAATCCCGGAGAGAAACAGTGCGAAAAATATTAAAAAATAGGCGCCCTGTTCCATCCAGGCGGGCAGGTTTGCAAACCACTCCATACTGCTCAGGCGCTCCATTGCCGTTTAATAAAAGCCCATAGAACAATGCTGGGCAGTATAGGCGGGCCATAAGGCCATGTCAATAAAAAGAATTCCCCTGCGCAGGGTCCAATCTCATTGACAGACCGCTGTTTTTTCTCTACCATACCCTCAGGGAGCAGAACGGACGGCACAGGAACCGGACACATGGAATTGGATACGATTGCAGCTTTTCTTGACGAACTGCTTGACTGCACGGCATTCCAAGACTCATCAGCCAATGGTGTGCAGGTTGAAAACCGTGTTGCTATACACAAGGTGGGGCTTGCGGTTGACGCCTGCCGTGAGGCGATCGAAAAGGCGGCTGCGCAGAAGTGCAATCTGCTGATTGTTCATCACGGACTTTTCTGGGGCGCGCAGCAACTGGCTCTGGAACCCCACTACGGCCGCATCAGGGCGCTCATGGAGGCCGACATGGCCCTGTATGCCGCGCATCTGCCCCTTGATGCCCATCCGCAACTCGGCCACAATGCTCAAATTGCATGTGCTCTGGGGCTGGGACGTACAGAACCGTTTGCTCCCTGGAACGGAAAGCCAATCGGGATAAAAGGGATCCTTGCCCAGCCTGCCTCGATACGCGGGTTGGCGCCGTTTTTGAAAGAAAAAATCGGCGGCTGCCAGGCGTGTTTCACCTATGGCCCCGAGACCGTTCAAACCGTCGGAATCATAGCCGGATCAGCCACTGACGCCGATCTTTACCGCGAGCTGAAACACAAGGGCATAGACCTCTTCATTACCGGTGAGCCCAAACACGGTGCCCGGTACATGGCCCGCGAACTTGGACTTAATGTTTTTTACGGCGGGCACTATCAGACCGAAACGTTCGGCATGAAGGCCTTGGCAGCGCACCTGCGCGAGCGGCTCAATCTGACGGCGGTTTTTATTGATACGCCCTGCGACCCGGGTGCTTGTACCTGATGCGCTGTTCCTGCGGGCCGCTTTCGGGCCCGCTGCCCACGGTTATATGTTAATCTTGATGACGGACGCCACGTCCGGAAGGAGGCTGTAATGAAGTTTGAACAAACACTGCTGGATTTCTTGATGCGCCACCAGGAAAAGCACAACCGCACATTTCATTTTCTGGTTTTGATGGACGCCATTGTTTCGGCTGCCAAGCGCATCGAGCTGTATTACCGCACCGGTGCGTTGAAGGACAATCTTGGCCTGGCAGGCAGCACCAACGTCCAGGGCGAAGAAGTCATGAAAATGGATGACATAGCCCATGAAATCGTTCTGCACTATTTAAAATCAACCGAGCGCGTTATTCAGGTTGTCAGCGAAGAAGTGGAAGAGATTATCGACGTTAATAAGGGGGGCGGCCGCTATTTTGTCTACTTTGATCCGCTGGACGGCTCCTCAAATGTTGCCCACGGCCTGCCGGTCGGATTCATGTTCGGGATTGCCAAAAAAAACCTGGATGGCAGCATGCAGGGCTCTGAAGATTACCATTTGCGTGCCGGCAATGAATATATTGCCGCCGGCATGTTTGTTATTCCAACCGGCATGTTTACCCTGGCGCTGCGCGACGCCGGGTGCTGGCGGTTTCACATGGATGAAACCAGCACGTTTGTGAAGCCCGTCAGGATGCTGCTGCCGGATGTGGAAAAAAAATGGGAGCTTTCCTATAACGCGGGCAATACGGAAACATTCGGCAAGAACATTCAAAAATGGATTGCTGAAAATCAGTCCAAATATGTCTTCCGGTATCTGGGCGCGCTGGCCGGTGACTTCCACCGGTTACTGGCCAATGGCGGCATGTTTATGTACCCGGCCATTGTAAACCATCCTGATCCGAAAAAAAACAGGCCGCAGGGCAAGCTGCGTCTCATGTATGAGGCCAATGTTGTTGCGTTCATGTGCCGCGAGGCTGGCGGCGACGCCCTTGATGAGAGCGGAACGCCTATTCTGGACATAAAGCCAAAGACTCACCACCAGCGCACGGCCCTGTATGTCGGATCGAAAAAGCTGATCGACAGCGTGCAGAAGGCACTGAAGGCCTGACGCGCGCTCATGTATATGCAGCTTCAGGTGCCGGCCCCGGGGGCAATCCCGGGGCCGGTTTTTATTGCCTGCCTGCGGCAGACGGCGGGCGCTCCGGCGGGGCTGCGGAAGAGGTGCGGGCCCGATCAGGCCCTGAGGGCATGCACGACCGTGCCGCCGACAATGGTGTAGACGGCCCGACCGGTGAAGGTGCGGCCGAAAAACGGGGTGTTGCAGCTCAGGGAATACAAACGGCCACGCTCAAGGGTCCACAGCATATCCGGGTCGATGATGGTGATATCGGCAACAGAGCCGGCCTTCAGCCGGGCGCGCCCATAGCCCAGAACCGCGGCAGGGTTACAGGTAAATTTTTCAACTGCCTGCGCCAGGGTCAAAACGCCTTCACTCACGAGCGCCAGCGTGAGCGGCAGCATGGTTTCAAGCCCGACAATACCGAAGGCCGCATGATCGAACTCAACATCTTTTTCAAGCGAGGAGTGCGGGGCATGGTCGCTTGCGATCACGTCAATGGTTCCGTCGGCAAGGCCCTGCCTGATCGCAGCCACATCCGATGCACTCCTCAGCGGGGGGTTCATCTTGGTGTTGGTGTCGAATCCGCGTACGGCCTCATCGGTGAGCGTGAAGTAGTGCGGGGCGGTTTCAGCCGTAACCCGGACCCCGCGGGCCTTGGCCTCCCGGATAATGCGCACCGATCCGGCCGTACTGACATGCTGGATATGGACGCAGTGCCCGACCCACTCGGCCAGCGCGATATCGCGCTGCACAATCAACTCTTCGGCGGCCGGGGCTATTGGCCGCAGACCCAGAACGGCCGAAACCGCACCCTCATGCATGACGCCGCCGAAAGACAGGCTGCTGTCTTCGCAGTGGCATAGCACCGGCATCTCAAAGCTGCGCGCATATTCAAGCGCAAGCCGCATAACCTGCGCGTCGGCAATGCTGCACCCGTCGTCGGAGAGCGCCACAGCGCCTGCCTCTTTCAGGTCCCCCATTTCCGTCAGCGCGGTTCCCTTCAGCCCGACGGTCAATGCGGCGACCGGCAGTACACGCACGCAGGCTTCGCGGGCCCTTTCAAGAATGTAGCGGGTTGTCGAGGCATTGTCGTTGGCCGGGTAAGTATTGGCCATGCAGGCCACTGCCGTGAATCCGCCGGCAGCGGCTGCGCGCGCGCCGCTTGCAATGGTTTCCTTGTACTCCTGCCCGGGTTCGCGCAGATGGGTGTGCATATCGATCAGGCCGGGCGCGGCTATCAGGCCGGCGGCGTCTATTACATCGCAGTCACCGCCTGCAGGCGCTTCAATATCACGGCCGAGCGCCGTTATACGGCCGCCTTCAACAAGGATATTCAGGATCTCATCAAGGCCCTCGGAAGGGTCAAGCGCGCGTGCGGTGCGTATCAAAAGCGCCATAGCGTTTACTTTCCGGTTAAAAGATACATCAGGGCCATGCGTACGGCCACCCCGTTGGTCACCTGGTCCAGTATAATGCTGTAGGGCAGCGACATCACATCGGGAGAGATTTCAACCCCCCGGTTCACCGGTCCCGGATGCATGATCAGAACGTCCCCGCGGGCATGCCGCAGCACCGCGCGATTCAGCCCGAAAAACCGGGAATATTCGCGCTCGTTCGGGAACCTGGCCCCCTGCTGGCGTTCTTTTTGAATGCGCAGCATCATGATCACGTCCGCATCCCGGACCGCATCCGTGAGGCAGGGCACATATTCCACGCCGAGCTGTTCTACAGCGCGCGGCATCATGGTGAGGGGGCCGCACACGCGCACGGCAGCGCCCATTTTATTCAGCAGCAATATGTTCGAGCGCGCAACCCGGCTGTGCAGGATATCGCCCACGATCAGAACGCTGCGCCCCGCAAGCGTCTCCAGCCGCTCCCGGATGGTGAAGGCATCAAGCAGAGCCTGGGTCGGATGCTCATGGGAGCCGTCTCCGGCATTGATAACCGGTGTAGGCAGCGCGTCGGCCAGCAGCTTCGGAGCGCCGGCGCAGGCGTGGCGCACGATCAGCAGGTCCGGATTCATGGCCTGCAGGTTTCGGCCGGTATCCTCAAGGGTTTCGCCCTTGACCACGCTGCTGCTCGAGGCTGAAATGTTGATGACGTCGGCGCTCAGGCGCTTGCCGGCTATCTCAAACGAGGTGCGCGTGCGCGTGCTGGGTTCGTAAAACATGCTGATGATGGTTTTGCCGCGCAGGGTGGGGACTTTTTTTATCTCGCGCGCCGACACCTCCTTCATGGAAACCGCGGTGTCAAGAATCAGGCTGATTTCCTGCGCGGTCAGCTGCTCAATGCCCAGAAGGTCCTTATGACTCAGCTCCATTAATCTCGCCTCGGGTGATAATTACCTGATCGATTCCATCATCTTCGGCCAGCATGACCTCAACGCTCTCATCCCGTGAGGTTGAAACAACCGTGCCGACATAATTGGGCTGTATGGGCAGCTCGCGGTGCCCGCGGTCGATGAGCGCAAGCAGCCGGATAACCTGCGGCCGGCCCATGTCGATAATGCCGGCAAGCGCGGCCCGGATGGTGCGGCCGGTAAAGAGCACGTCGTCGCAGAGCAGAATTTTTGCGCCCGTAACCGGAAACGGTATCTCGGTTTTTTTTATCACCGGCTGGGAGGCGATCTCCGAGAGATCATCGCGGTACAGGTTGATGTCAAGCGCGCCGACCGGAATGGTTACCCCTTCGAACTCCTGCAGCTTGCGGGCTATGCGGTTGGCAATGGTGACGCCGCGGCGGCGGATGCCGATCAGATAAAAGTTATCGCCGCCCCGGTTGCGCTCCCAGATCTCATGCGCCATGCGCTTCAGGGTCCGGTCAATATCAGGTCCATCCATAATGATGATCTGTTCCATGATTTTTCCCAAAAAAAAAGCCTCCATCCTAACGGGATGAAGGCTTTGTATGCGGCTGTTGAGTCTCTCGCACGGTAATCATTTCAAATGAACGCGCAGTGGTTTGCGTCTTGCGTTGCACGGAATCGAGGAGTTAATAGCACAGGCGCGCGCCCCGGGTCAAGCAAAAAACCGTGCGCCCGGCCGGCATCGCCTGAAGGGCGTTTGCGCTTGACAGCAACAGAGCGCATCTCCTATACTGGCTCTGTCCGCGCGCTCAAGCCGGGGCAGCCCGGCAGGGCTTTATTTCCGCATGAACCGCCCCTTTTACTTGAACAGCCGCCTATGAATATCGTGTTGATCGGATTCGCCTCGTGCGGAAAAAGCGCCACGGGGCAGGAACTTGCCCGGCGGCTTGCGCTCAGGTTCATCGATATCGACCGTGAGATCGAAAACCTGTACGCGCGCGCGTGCGGGAGCAGGGTCCACTACCGGCAGCTTATCGAAAAAGAGGGCATGCAGGTTTTTTTTGAGCTGGAACACGAGGCCCTCTCCGGCCTGGCAAACGAGGACGGCTGTGTCATAGCTCCCGGCGGCGGGGCTCCGATGCGCGAGAACAACCGCGCGCTGTTGCACGCTCTCGGCACCATACTATATTTGCGCACCGATCCGGCGGTCGTGTTTGAACGCATGCAGGCCAAGGGCCTGCCCCTTTTCCTGCGCGACGATCCGAGCCCGGAACATCTGGAGCGCCTGTGGAATGAGCGCCATGCGGTTTACCAGCAGCTGGCCGATTGCACTATTGATAATACGCACCTGAGCATTGTAGAAACTGTTGACAGTGTAATGGCAGCGCTGCGGCTGGGCGGCCGCCCAGCCGCACCATAAAACCGACCTCCGTGAACAGGAGACCAGTATATGTCAAGCACCTTCGGAACCCTGTTTAAAGTGACAACCTTCGGCGAATCGCACAGCCCGGCGCTGGGCGGCGTCGTCGACGGCTGCCTGCCCGGCCTGGAACTGAGCGAAGCCGATATCCAGGCCCAGCTTGACCGCCGCCGGCCCGGTCAGAGCGCGCTTGCAACGCAGCGCGCGGAAGAAGACCGGGTTGAAATTCTCTCCGGCATTGAGCAGGGCATAACCCTGGGAACGCCCATCGGATTCATCATTCGCAACCGTGACCAGCGGCCCGGCGATTACGCCGATATGCGCGCTGTTCCCCGGCCCTCGCATGCTGACTACACCTATGTACAGAAATACGGCCTGAGGGCTTCCAGCGGCGGCGGCCGGGCCTCGGCCCGTGAAACCGCCGCGCGGGTGTGCGCCGGGGCTATCGCTGAGAAGATGCTGCGCGAGCGTGCGGGAATCGACATCGTCGCATGGGTAAGCTCTGCAGGCGATATTGAATGCGCAGGAGTTGATCCGGAAACAATTTCACGCCCCCGGGTCGATGCGCACCCGAGCCGCTGCCCGCACCCGGAGAGCGCCCGCGCAATGGAAGCCCTGATAGCGCAGGCGCAATCGGAGCAGGACTCGCTTGGCGGCACCGTGACCTGCGTATGCCGCAATGTCCCTGCCGGACTGGGAGAACCGGTGTTTGATAAACTTGAAGCCCTGCTTGCACAAGGCATGCTGTCAATTCCGGCCGCAAAAGGCTTTGAAATCGGGTCCGGCTTTGCGGGCGCGCGCATGAGAGGGTCGCAGCACAACGATCTTTTTATTAAAAAGGGCGACCGGCTGGGTACGCGCACTAATTACAGCGGGGGCGTGCAGGGAGGCATCACCAACGGCGAACCGGTTATCTTCCTCGTTGCCTTCAAGCCGGTTGCAACCATCGGCCAGCCGCAACAAACCGCTGACTTTGACGGCAACCCCGTAACCCTTGCAGCCAAAGGCCGCCATGATCCCTGCGTTCTGCCGCGTGCGGTTCCCATAGTCGAGGCCATGGCGGCCCTGGTGCTTGCCGACTGTTACCTGCGCCAGCTGCAGCGGCGCTGATTTTATCAGTTTTATGGTATGCATGCTTACGGCCCGCCTTCTGTTCTAACTCCCGAGTCCTAACGCCTGGCTCCCGGCTATCCACAGCTTATGTGAATAAGCTGTTGAAAAGGTTGTGAAAAACCTCTATCGTGCCTGAAAATAAGGGGGTTGAACAAATCGCTTCAATATTGAGCATTTTTTGAAAAACC
>CAIRTM010000016.1 GCA_903881505.1 uncultured delta proteobacterium
GGAGCTTTTCGATCGTTGCGTGGGTGTCAAGGCCCCACAGGCCGGTTGCGTCGTCGATGCGCACAGAGCCGTCCGCAACGAACAGGCACACCGGGCTCTGCGATCTGCCGGTTATCACCATGCCGTCAAATCCGGCCGACTTCAGGGACGGAGCAGCCGAGCCCCCTATGGTCGCGTGCCCGTACTGGTCGGGCATGAGCAGCGGCGACTTGCCGCTCACCACCAGGCGCGAGCAGGCGACAGCCGGCGTTCCCGCCAGCGGGCCTGCCATGAACATCAGGCGGTTTGCAGGGTTGAGCCCGTCGATGTCCGCCGGCACTTCATCCCAGTACAGCCGGGCGGCAAACCCGCGGCCGCCGATGTAGTCGCGGGCCATGTCCCGGGACGGTTCCGCCGTCACACGGCCGGCTGCGAGATCGATGCGGGCGATTGTTCCGGTCCAGCCGGAAAGATCGTCACTCATAAAGTATGCCCATGCTCAGAAGCAGGGTGCGCCATGCGCACCGACTATTACCACATCTGTTGACGGTGCGCGCGGCGCACCCTACGGCTGTATTATTCCTGCCCGATACCGTTATCGCATGAAACAGCGTCGCCTGCACCCCAATCAATATCGTAACAGCCTGCTGAGACAAAGGTATTAAAAGATGAATGCGGCCAATCTCGGGGAGCATCCGCCAATCCGTGCTTTACGGGGTTATAATGAATGTAATCACAATGCATCAGGTAATCGCGTTCATCACGGATCTGATGTTCCCAGAACCGCCGCTGCCAAACCGTGCCCTCACGACGTTTCAATCTCGATGCCGTAGGGTGCGCCGTGCGCACCGTTTCAGATGCACATTGTGTAAATAGCCGTTTAATAACCGACCATCGTGCAGAATAGTCGTTATCGCCGTCGGGCAATGTCCAGATGCAATGCATATGGTCAGGAAGAATTACGGCAGCATCAATCGCAAAAGGCATTTTTCCCATAACTTTTTTAATACAATCCTTTAAAGCTATCACCAGCGCCTGATTATCAAATATACCGGCACGGTTATACGTTACAACAGTAAAAAAATACTTCTGCCCCCAGCGTGAGCGTACATAATTCGGCATTATAAAATCTTTTAAAATATTTTTTTTTTTGGCGGTGCGCATGGCGCACCCTACATCTGGTCTTGTCTGGATAAAACACAGGTGCGCGCCGCGCACCCTACGGTTGCGGTTTGCTCATCCGGCCCATGAACAGGATGCTTCCGGTTGTTTTTTCGCGGATCAGAAATAAAAACGGATGGTCGGCGCGGAAGACCTCGGGCTCCTGCGGCATGGAAGTCAAGCCCACCACAACGCCGGTTGCGGCTGCGGCCTCGGTGCCTTCCTCGTTTACGTCAACGAACGCCTTGTGAAACACGCCGCTCACGAGCAGATTCCGCGTGCCGTCGATGCCGGAGAAGTCGGCCGCGCCGGCCTTAAAGGCGTCGCGCATGCCGAGCGAGCTCAGCTGCGGCACGATGTTGTTCGCGCCCCAGGTCAGGGTAAAACGCGGCAGGAATACCTGTACGCTGCGTCTGTGAAGACCTGCAATCCAGCGGCTGAGCGCGGGTTCATCGAGTGTTTGCTCAATGGCTTCAAGGCCGCCGGCCGAGTCCGGCAGAACGATGAGCATGGAGATAGCATCGCCTTTATAGCCGAGCTCGATCGCTTTCAGACCCGCTTCGCTGTAAAAGGGCAGGCTCTGCGCGTGGCCGAACGTCATGAGCGGAGCTTCGGCAGTTTTCCCGTCCGCACAGTAAAACGGGGCCTTCTGCGTACGTTCCCGGTCGAACTGCTCGTTCCACAGGCCCTTGAAGTACACGGCATTCACCAGCACCAGGCGCGTATCAGCGCTCAGGCTGCCGTCTGTAAGAAGGTTCGTTATTTTTTTGCGCGTCTGTTCCTCCACCCAGCCGTTGATGCGCAGCCGGGCGCTCTCGCAGTTGTTTTTAAAATCGACGCGCTCAAGCGCGCCGCCGTAGAAATGTGCATTGATGTCCATGAACGGCTGCAGGAATTCGAAGCTTTTGTCGCCCCACAAACTGTTGGCCACGCTCATTTCATAATCGGTTCCGCCGCCGGTGTTGAGCGTTTTAATGGAATCGGCAAAGGCGCTGTGAAGGGCGCTGTCATCAAGGCTGAAGCGAAGCGCGTTTTTCATCTGCGCTGCGGTTTCGCCGCGTGCGCCCGCGTATGTCATGGCAAGCGCGGTGCGGATGCTGAATGGAGAGAAAAAGATATTGCCGTCAGCGGGGCGCAGCTGCCGGTACATGCCGAGCGCGAACACGTTGTTGCCGTTGGCATGTTCGTCGGCCGCGCTGGAAGCAGCATCAACGGATGCGGCAAACGCAGCGAGACCTGCAACGAAAAGCGCGGCCGCGGCTGCGTGGATGGCGATACGTCTGCATGTGGTCATGGGTTCACTCCCCGATGGTGGTTTGTAAGGCTCAGGGCTCCTGTCGGGCACATCTCGATGCAGGCCCCGCAGCCGATGCAGTACTCCTCGATCAGAACGGCCTTTTCTGCCAGCTCGAGCGCTCCCTGAGCGCACGCCTCCCCGCAGCAGCCGCAGCCTGCGCAGGCATCGGTGTCGAGATGAAGCGTCATCGACATGGTGTGATGATCCCTGTCATTGCCTACAGCGTGTCGTTGATCGTGAGTTTCATGTTCGCGCCTATCTTTTCAAGAAGCCGGGGGCGCTCATGCGCGATCCGTTCCGCATGGGCCAGTATCGCGTTCCACATGTATTTCGGTGTGTTGTACTGGCTGTAGCTGCCGGGAAGCGTTTCGCCCTCGACAAGGCCGAACAGGTAGTCAAGCTCGCCGTCGGTGTACGTCGGGGTCAGGGCATAGCCCTGGGCAACACGCAGGGCGTCCGGGCCGTTGAATTCGAAGGAGCGCTGCCACCAGCGGGTGTAGCCTTCAAAACCCGACCGTGTCTCGAGTTCGCGCAGCACGGCCTGTGCTGCATGAAAGCCGCACATGAGAGCGCCCTGTGTCTCGACTTCCACAAACGCCGCGGCATCGCCGATGGCAAGCGCGTTGCCGAGCCCGGGCTGCCGCATGGCGGAATACGCGCGCAGGCCGCAGCCGGCTGCCTTGACGATGCGGGCTTGTTGCATGTACGGGGCAAGGGCGCCCTTGTCGCGGGCGAATTCGTATACCTGCCGGGCGGGTTCGGTTTTGTTGCGCGGCACGCACATGCGCGCACGGGTGGGGTCGCCGAAGTGCGGATACAGGATGATGGGTGCGCGCGAGTTGTACACGCCGCCCATAAAGCTTTTCATGGCCTGCGGCTCAGGGTCCTCGACGCCTTCGAGCGTGTAGACCATGCACTGCGTCGTCACGAAATGGGTGCGGCCCCTGTTCATGCCGAGCGCCTCCGCCATGCGCGAGTTGACGCCGTCGGCAAGCAGGGCTTTCCGCGCTGAAATGGATGAGCGCCGGCCGCTGCAGGTGAGCTGAATCTCTACGGCCTTACCGTCATCGGATGCATTCCAGGCCGTCATGCCGGGCATGAGATCGACGCCGGCTGCGGCGCATTCATTCCACAGGCCTTTCAGGAGCCGGCCTTTGTCGAACTGCACGGCCAGGGGACGCCCGTCGCCGTGGTCGAAGCAGATGCGGTGCCCGCCCGGAGATACGTAGTATTTCCGCGTGACCGCGAACAGGGGCCCGCTGTACGGAACGGTAAAGACTGCTTTTTGAAACGAGATGCCGCCGGGCCCGGCCGAGACCGTGTCGCCGGCGTAGCCCTCGTCCATGACCAGCTGCTGGCAGCAGGCCCGCGTTATGCGCGACACGTCGCGTCGCTTTTCGACCAGGGCCGCCCTGAGTCCGCTTCGGGCCGCGCCCAGCGCCGCCATAAGGCCGGCAGGTCCTGCTCCGATGATGGCGATATCATGCACGGGGCGCCTCCTGTTCGGCGGTGAATATGCGGTTTATCCCGTTGCGCATGCCCCGCCCGTCGAAATCGTTTGTGTCGCGAGGACGACGATTGTGGTTATCGCAAAAGGCGGAGGTATTGTCAAATTGATTAGACAGTCGTTTCGGCTTTGGCGCAACGACGGACGTTTGATGAATACAGGCAGCACGGCGGCCGGGGGTTCCGCCGGTGATGCGCCACAGGGTCAGACCTTTTGTGTAATGTCGAGAAAATCAGCCATCGGCAGGGCTGCCATGGTTTGACCCGTGACCCGGCCGTTGGAGCATATCTGCAGAACCGTTGCGGTGAGCGCCTTTTCATCGGGCAGCTCGCCGATCGTCATGACATCGAAGCCGCCGATAAGGCTGTAGGCTTCCAGCAGTTTGCCTCCGTTTTTTTTGTAGATTCCCTTGACGGCCTCGAACCGCTCAGGCGTGTGCTTGATGTCGACAAGGCCGTCGCGCGTGTATTTCCACAGCGTAATGTATACAGCCATATACCGCCTCCTTTCCAATCGTGCGGGCGGTTTCCCCGTGAGGCCGCGTGTGCTGCCTGTACAGGTAACAATATAGGACATGCAGCGATGTATTTAAAGGCGGGAACGCAACGATTTTCCTGTACCGTGCATAATCATTCCGGCGGGGGTGCGTCCGAGCCGGGCTCCGCGGAGCCGCGCGGCAGTGCATAGCCGGGGAATTCGTTTTTAAGATACGGTATCAGCTGTGCGGCGATTATATCCGCGACAACGTCCGATCCCCTGTTTGTGAAGTGGATAAAATCATAAAAATATGCTGAGCGCCGCGGCATTGCGTGCGCCAGGTCTATAAGCGCTATGTTTTCTTTGCCGGCAACATCTCGGGTAACATCATTCAGCATTTCAAGAATTTTCCATTGCAGCATGCCGTTGCGTCCGTTGCATTCTATGCTGTTCATATCGACACCCGTGTCAGGATCGATTCCGCTGCCGTTGAGTGCCGGTTGTGTAATTAACACCGGATATATACCGGCTTTTTTCGTCAGATTCATCAGGCGTAAAAGCCGCGTGCGAAATACAGGCACGACCCTGTCGTTTACATTGTGTATCGTTCTGTCCTGCTCATCATCCGGCACGGTTTTGCCGGGAAGGGCGGAAAAGTCGATGCACCGGTGCTGCAGGCCCTGCTGCCCGGCCTTGCGGGCTCTATGCAGGTTGAGAAGCAGCGAGGCCACCTGGCTTTTCCCGGCACTATGGGCCGCCAGGAGATTCAATCCCTGCAGCGCCTGGCGAAATTCTCCGTGCGCGGCGCTTCTGGCCATTGCGCCCATGCATGCAGCAATGACTTCGAAGGTATTTTTTTTGAGCAGGGCCTGGTCGTGGAAATAAGCCGAGTACGGTTCGGTATCATTTGTGCCGACAAGAAAAAGCGCTATTTTCGGCTTTAACCCGGCGATGCAGTTTTCCATGAGCAGGTAATGGCCGTAGGTGCTGTGCCCGTCGAGCCCGGCATTGTTGATCCACAGACGGGGAAACAAAGGCTTTAATTTTTCGCCTGTCAGGTACGGCCAGTCATGCCCGTCGGACAGCAGCAGGCATTCCGTGGTGCTTCCGCCTACAGCGAAGAAAGAAAGCATGTCCTCAAAGCCGGGCGGTATTTCAGGCCCGCGGAAGCCGTGAGAATTTTTGGTGTGGACAATGGTTGCATCAAGCTTGCCGCAGCTGCTGTTGTTGAAGCTGTAGCGCTTATGTACCGGCAGTATGATTGTGTTGCCGCGGAGCCTGAAGCCGCATGGGTCGTATATGCGCAACAGTACTTCCAGCAGCGCGATGCACACCAGAACACTAACGGCAAGCAGCAGTATGTTGCCCGCGAAGGATTTTTTCATGCATGTTCCAGTACAAGGTGTTTGGGAAGATGCAACAAACGATGTTGTGCGCGCGACGCAGTATAAGACAAGGGGCGCGCGGGTGTCAAGCAAACGGCGCAGGGGGCATGCGGGAAGGATTGAAGCCGGTATGGACTTCCGGCTCGACCTGTGCTGACGGCTGTTTCGATGACTAAAAAAATATCCAGTTTTTCCCGTAAAAAAGGTTTACTTTTTATCCGTTTAGGACTACAAAGGCTGGAACTGCAGCTCGCGGCCGCACACACGGCGCGCGAAAAATAATAACCCGTGCGGAGCAGTCCATGGACCCGGACCCTATACGTTACAGTGCCTGATGCAGGAGGCGGTAGTATAGTTGTGCGTTCCAGGGGGAACCCGGAAGTGCCGCCTTCAGCAGTGCCAGGTGGAGGCGAATCCCATGAAAAACCCGTTACTGGTTCCCGAACTCCGGGAAATGCTTGCTTCAAGGAACATCGAAGAACTCCAGGATTTCTGCGATAACACCCCCCCGGCGGTTGCCGCCGAGTTCCTCGGGTCTCTCACGTCGGACGAAGAGTGGGAGATACTGGAGAGCCTGACGCCGGCAATGCGCGCCCTGATCTTCTCAAAATTCGACGACGACGTTAAGCTCTCGCTTATGGAGAAGATCGGCCCCGGCGAACTCCGGGAGATCGTCTGCTTAATGGATGCCGGGGACCGGGAGGATTTTTTCCGCGGTCTGAAACAGGACCGGCAGCGCGCGCTGCGCACCCTGATCAGCAGCCCCGGCGAGGACTCCCCCGGCGAGCTGCTTGCGGCCTGCCCGCAGGTGCTGGCCGAATTCGACCGGATTATCGCCGAGGCCCAGGCAGGCGAGGAGTATCTGACCGAAGAGCAGATAGCATCCGAGATCAGCCAGGAAATTGAAGTGTATAAAACAGTCGACAGGCGGGTGGAGCGGGTCAGCCGGATAGAAAAGGGCTGCTGGATCAATATCGTCAACCCTTCCAAGGAAAACCTGCCGCTCATAGCGCAGCATTTCAATATCCCCGTCGATTTCCTGACCGCCTCGCTCGACATCGACGAGACCGCGCGCATCGAAATCGAGGAAAACGCAACCCTCATCATCGGCAAGGTTCCCTATTACGACGAGAAAAACACCGATGTGCTGTACTTTACGCTGCCGATCGGCATTATACTTGTCAACGGCAGCATTATAACGGTATGTGAAAAGCCCGATACGGTGCTGGCGGATTTCATCGAGAACAGGGTGCGCAATGTCGACACGGCAAACCGCGACCGTTTCCTGCTGCAGATCGTTCTGCGCGCGACGCTGCAGTACCTTACGCACCTGAAGCAGCTCAACAACGCCGCCAATATCATCCAGAAGAAGCTCGAGCAGGAATCGCGCAACAAGCAGCTCATCAAGCTGTTCAACATCGAAAAAAGCCTTGTGTACTTCACAACCTCGCTGCGGTCGAACTCGCTCATGATGGAGCGCATCGTGAGGCTCCATGTCGTGAAAATGGACGAGGACAACGAGAGCCTGTATGAGGACATCGTGACGGAAGGCCGACAGGCCATCGAAATGGCCAACATCTACAGCGACATTCTCAGCGGCATGATGGACGCCTTCGCATCCATCATTTCCAACAACCTGAACATCGTCATGAAGGTTTTGACGTCGATCACCATCATCATGACGATACCGATCTCAGTGACGAGCCTGTTCAGCATGAACGTCCTGCTGCCGATCCAGGACAATCATTACGCGTTCCTGATTATCGTGGGCGCTTCGTTCCTGCTGTCGCTGTTCGCGATCGTGTTTTTCGTCAAAAAGAAATGGCTCACGCCGTAGCCTCCCGGCAGGTGCCTTGCGTATACTATATACGCCATCGTTCCGGTTGCAGGGTGGGCACGTGCAGAACGACCGCCCTGCAACAGGCATGATGCTTTCACCGCGTCCGCACCGTCCATGGTGACCACCCTTTCAGCCCTGTCCAATGCGTCAGCCGCAGTTGTTGAGCCTGTCTCCTGCGTCCTTGACGGCGCATGGCCCTCCACTACAACCGGTATCTCTATCGTGATCGAAATCGCATTCTAAATCTTTTTTAAAATCCGATCCCGATTTCGATATCAGTGAAATACTCAGTCTGTGGGGTTTTTAAGCCCCCTTTGGCAAAGGGGGTTGGGGGATTTGCAGGATAAAACGCGAAGGATAAAATCCCTCCGGCCCTCTTTTATTGAAAGGGGGAGAGCGCCGCATGCTGTACGGCATGGCAATAATAGACTCTCATCAAAACGCTTCCATGAAAATAAAAAAGGCGGCACGATACGTGCCGCCCCTTACGAGCATGGTCACTGCATTTTTATCTACGGTTCATCGGAGCATTCCTGCGCCTCGTTGCACTGCTTGTCGCCGATGGTTTCAGCGCCGAAGTGGCCGACCTGGTAGCAGGATTCATAGTTGTTGCATGACCCTGCGCCGATCGTCGTGTTGTAGGTATCGCCGGCCTCGATGCAGGCCTCGGACCCGTTGCACGACTGCGCTCCGATGGTTGCGGTGATACCGTTGGCGTAGCCGGCTTCGTAGCAGGCATCGTAGTTGCTGCACGATTTGTCGCCGATTACGGCTGTTCCGTAATAGCCGGCGGTATAACAGCTATAGTCTCCATAGGTGCATGAACCGCTGCCGATGGTGGCCTGCCCGTCGTAGGCGGCGTAATAGCAGCCTTCGTAGCCGAGACAGGAGCCCTTGCCGACCGTGAAGGTGCTGCCGGTCGAATAAGCGGTCTCATAGCACACATAGTCGCCCCTGCATGCTGTGTCGCCGATCACGGCCTGGCCGTAGTAGCCGGCTGCATAACAGGCCTCGTAGCCGTCGATGCACGCGCCCTTGCCGACCGTTGCCTGGCCGTAGTAGCCGGCGTAGGCACAGGCCTCATAGTTGATACACGAACTCTGGCCGATCAGAGCCTCTCCCTGGTAGGCGAGCTCGTAGCAGGCCGAGTAGCCTTTACACGCGCTCTTGCCGATTGTGGCCCTGCCGCCATCGCCTCCGGCGTAATAACAGGAATAATAGTCTGTGCATGCCCCGGCGCCGATCACGGCCTCGCCGCCGTTATAGCCGGCTTCTTCGCAGGCTTCGTAGCCCGAGCACGCGCCCTTGCCGATCGTTGCGCTGCCGTCTTCGCCGGCATAGTAGCAGCCCTCGTAGCCGTTGCACGCATTGCCGCCGATGCTGGCGTATCCGTTATCACCGGCGTTTCGACAGGCTTCGTAGGCATTGCACGAATCATTGCCTATAATGGCTTCGCCGCCGGATATTCCAAGATTGGTGCAGGCTATTTCTCCGTTACAGGCATTGCTGCCGATTTTTACGTTATCACCGAGGTTGGTGCAGGCTCCCGATATATTGCAGGAATCATTGCCGATGGTAACAGTGCCGCCGGTGCCTTCGAAGCTGCAAAAGGCGTTCGGCACGGCCGTACCGCCGCAGGAATTCTTGCCGATCTTGGCGGCCAGGGCCCCTGAAGCGGGCAGCAGGGCCAGGCAGAAGGCGATCACAATAACTATTGTGTTGCGTTTGTTCATGGCATTTCTCCTTTTTCTGTGTTGCAAACTGTATGGTGCATTCTCACCAGGCATATAGAGATTTTTATTTACGGTTCGTTTGAGCATTCCTGCGGCTCGTTGCACTGCTTGTCGAGGACGGTTTCGGTTGCTGTGTGGCCGACCTGGTAGCAGGCTTCATAGTTGTTGCATGAGCCCTTGCCGATCGTAGCGTTAAAGTTATCGCCGGCCTCATCGCAGGCCTGATAGCCGTTGCACGACTGGGGGCCGATGGCCGTTGTAATACCGTTGGTATAGCCGACCTCATCACATGTGTCGTAGCCTATGCACGATTTGTCGCCGATCGCGGCCGAACCGTAATAGCCGGCATAATAGCAGGAATAGTCACTGCCGTTACACGAGCCCTTGCCGATAGTTGCCTGCCCGTCGTAGCCGGCGTAGTAGCAGGCTTCGTAACCGATACACGAACCCTTGCCGACCGCTATGGCGCTGCCGGATTCATATGCAGTTGTATAACAGGATTCGTCACCCCTGCATGATGTGTCGGCGATCGTGGCAGTGCCTGCGTAGCCGGCGTAGCAGCAGGATTCATATCCGTCTACACATGCGCCCTTGCCGATCGTAGCAGAAGAGCCGGACTCATACGCAACCTCATAGCAGGCGTACATGCCGAGGCACGCACCCTGGCCGATCACGGCACTGCCCGCGTATCCGGCCTCATAACAGGCCTCATAGGCTTTGCAGGAGCCCTTGCCGATCACGGCCGAACCGCCGCCGTACGCAGCGTGGTAACAGGCTTCGTAGTCCACGCAGGCGGCGTCGCCGACCGCGATTTCGCCTCCGTCATAGCCGGTATAGTAGCAGGAATAGTTGCCTGAGCATGCACCCTTGCCGACCGTCGCCTTACCGGCATAGCCGGCCCTCTCGCAGGCCTCGTAGCTGTTGCACGCGTTCATTCCGATGGAAGCAAATCCTGAATTTGCGCCGATCCGGTCACAGGCTGCCTCGGCGTTGCACGCATTGTTTCCAATCGAAGCTTCGCCGCCGTTTGAACCGGCATAGACGCAGGCTGTTTCACCGTTACACGAACTGCTGCCGATTTTTAAGCCGTCGCCGAGGTTTGTGCAGGCTCCCGATACGTTGCAGGAATCATTGCCGATCGTAACGTCGCCTGCGCCCTCGAAACTGCAAAAGGCATTCGGCACGGCCGTGCCGCCGCAGGAATTTTTGCCGATCTTGGCGGCCAGGGCCCCTGAAACTGGCAGCATTCCCAGGCAGAGGGCTATCACAACAGCTGTTTTGCAACACTTGTTCATGGCATTCCTCCTTTGTGATGGTTTTGATGCAGTGTTCGCTCGTGGTTTCACGAATCGTTTATGCGATAGAGCAGGTGCTACTCTATAATTTTCAGCCGCCGCACTATTCGTTACTATGTGAGCATGAAGTTATTTTTTTTGTTGGAAGAGCTATAGCACGGCAGCGGGGGTGTTGCAACAGCAATTTCGCCGTTATTCTGTGCGGGTTCATTCACTGTAATCGTTGTCCGGCCAAACTGAATTGTTGTATGCACGGGCACTGCCGTCACGTCTGTTTTTAAACCCCCTTTGGCAAAGGGGGGGGTGGGGGATTTGTCTGAATGGGCGCACAGCTCGACTGTCCCGTTTTCTTCGTCTTGCTGGTGTAATGATGCGGGATAATAAAAA
>CAIRTM010000017.1 GCA_903881505.1 uncultured delta proteobacterium
ATTTTATTTATTTTTATTGATATCATGGCCTGTGTTCGTGGCGTGTTGAAGGCCTTTATCGTCTGCAGCACGCGAAAACACTCTGCCAGTTGTTGTATCGATGTACGGCACACCAGCGATCCCAACTGTTCCCATGCGCTGGTCCTGCTGTTCCAATCAATTTACACGGAAGCGCAGGCTGCCGGCACATGGGTGTGTATCTGTGGAGCACTCAGGGCAGATGCAGCGTTGTGAGGAACCCCTCGAGTTTTCTGCGGCCGTCATATACCGCGCCCGTGTGGCCGTCGGCGATCGTGGTGAAGCCGATGCCGGCAAGTTTTGCGATGCTCCTGCGCGCCAGGGCCGGGTCGGTGCAGGTAAAGTCATTGGGCAGCATCAGGCTTGCGCCTCTGCCCATGACAGCATCGCCGGAGAAGACAATATTGCCGAGAACATAGGCAACACTGCCCGGCGAGTGGCCCGGCAGTTCCATGACAGCGAAGGTAACGCCGTCGATGGTAATCGAATCCTGCGCCGGAAGGGGTTCAAGATGAGAGGGCGGTTTTTTGCGCGCGGAAATCGCGCTGAAAATCGAACCGATAATACCCGTGCGCTTGTGCTCGCCCCGGATAAGGGGGATGTCGCCTGCATGCGCAAACACCGGCGCTCCCGGAAAGGCCGCGGCTCCGCCGAAATGATCAGCGTGCCCGTGGGTGATGAGAATGCCGCGGACCGATTCCGGCCCCAGGCCCGCGCGCCTGAGCGCCGCGATGATATTCGGGGCGTTTTCATCGAGGCCCGCGTCAATGAGGATCACTCCGGTTGCCGAGGGCACGATCCAGGCATAGGAAAACCGGCACAGCACGCCCTGTATGCCGCCTTCAAGAGAGACCAGCGCAGGGCCCTTTTTCGGCATTTTCGACATCAGCCTGCCAAAGGCCGCGCCGAGTACGACAATGATAATGCCGACTACGATGAGAATTGTTTTCATGCGCCGCCCTCCCGTTCGCCGGTGTCCGTACGATACATCGAGAGTATGCAGGCTTCGAAGGGATGTCAACAGAAAAAGCGCCGCTGCTGCCGCTGTTTTTAAAAAACGCAATGCTTGCAATGGGCAGGCAAAAGGCCCGGGGACAGTCTATTCCTTTGGCTGCCGGCATTACCTCCGGCCGCCAAAGGAATCGGGGGAAATCGCGCGGGAGAGGCGTTCTGCCGGCAGCACACAACAGGACCCGTTCATTCGATCCGGAGAACATCCCCGCATGTAATGGTCTGTTTCGGCTTGCCCTTTTCATCAAACTGCTCGCAGGAGAGCATGCGGCCTTTTTCGAAAACGGCTTTAACGTCGATCATGCCGTTGGGGTGATAGGTAATGCCCTGGCCCTCGCGCAGGTTGTTGACGAACTGCGCCTCCTCCCGGATGGCGCCCTCCTCGTAATACACCCTGTACTGCCCTTCGAGCCGGCCTCTTTTGTAGGTCGCCTCGGTCTGTTTGATGCCGTCATCGTAATAGGCGGTAAAGAGTCCGTCGCGTATATTGGCCGCATAGAAGAATTCGGCTTTCAGGGCGCCGTTTTCATGATAATGCCGGACAGGGCCGTCAAGCATGCTGTCCTTGTAGGTCATTTCGGCAGCAATGGTTCCGTCGGGATAAAATGTTTTTGTCACTCCGTTCTGTTTGCCGTCGTAGGTGCAGCTGATCTCGGCGCGCACCGCGCCGTCGGGGTAGTGCTCGCGGCGGATTGCGAATTTCTGTTCTTCCATTACGAGTTCCTTCCATGCGTACAGTGTTCGTATTCAGCCGGTGTGTCGACATCGATGCCGGCAGTGTCGTCGGGCATGCTGATACATCGGACCATGTCCGGACAGCGTTCTATGAGGGACCGGCCGCCCGTATCGCCGGTCAGGGCAAGCAGACTGTCGCGGCAATGGGCAGGAAAAACCGTTGGGCTGCCGCGCCTGCCTCCGTAGGACGGTACGACGATGCATTCCGGGCAGTCCTGCCAGGCCCGTGCTATCAGGTTGATCGTGCCGTGATCAAGGCGCGGCTGGTCGCCGGTCAGAAACATATAGGCCCGTGTCCGCGGCCGGGCCGCACGCAGGCCCGCCCTGATTGAGGCACTCTGGCCGAGGGCGGCGTCCGGATTGTATGCCGGGCGTATGCGATAGCGCCCGGCAAGCCGGAGAACGTCCGGGTTCTGATAGACCAGGATGACATCGTCCAGCGCGGATGCGTCCGCGGCCCGCATGACCCGCTCAACCATGGCGATGCCGTCAACGGGCAGCAGCAGCTTGTCGCTGCCCATGCGGCGTGAAAACCCTGATGCCAGAATAATGCCGGTGATCATGACCTGTATGCCAACCCGGATTCATAAAAGCGTGTAGATTTTTTGCTGCTGCAGCGATGCCGCGATGCAGCCGTCGGCGGCGGCGGGCGGACCGGCCAGCCCGCGCGAAATCAGCTGCGCCTGCTGAAGCAGCGCATCAGTGTCGGCTTTATTGAGCAGCACGATTTTTTCGGCCGCACCGGGCGCGTTCTTGAAAAGGCCGGCATCGGCGCGGATCAGTTTAACAATGTTTTCAGGCCCGAGCAGATCTCCTGCCGTGCTGCCGGTAAGGCTGCAGAAAATGCTGCTTCGATGCACGGTATCATCATCGATCGGTTTGCCCAGGGCGTCAAGCCCGATCACGCCGATAACAGCGGTTGTTGACGACGGAATGACCGGCTCATAGTCGGCCGGGGCCTTGATCGGCTTGCGTTTTGAGCCGTCGGCCTCCACCAGAATGCAGTCAAAGTGCCCTGCGCTGCTGAGCTCATCGACACATGCGGGATCAACGCTTTTGACCTTGCGGTGTTCGCCTTCAATAATGCCGTTGCCCAGGCAGGTGATGGTGCCGGCGGGGATATCTGCCAGCGCCTGCGTGTCTGCGCATCCGTCAAGGAAAAACCGGTCGCACTGATCGGGGCCGGGCACGAAGATATTGGTGGTCGTGGTCACCAGCACCTTTTTCCCCCGGGCTTTCAGCTCCTCGGCGAGCCGGAACATGGCGGTTGTTTTGCCGCCGCCGCCGACCAGGCTTATCACGGCCGGAGCAGCCTTATCGAGCGCCAGCGCCCGGGAAAGTTCCGCCTGCATCAGCTTGCGCTCGGGCAGCCGCCGGAGGGTTCGCCCGAGCGGCTGCGTTCCTGGACGAGTTCGGCAAGGATCGATATGGCGATCTCTGCGGGTGTGCTGGCGCCGATCTTCAGTCCGATGGGCGAATGCACTCGTGCGATGATCTCATCGGAAAACCCTTTGGCCCGCAGCCGGTCAAATACCTTCGCAACCTTGACCCGGCTGCCGATCATGCCGAGATAGCGCCAGGTTTTCTTCAGGCACAGCTCGAGCACTTCGGCGTCATGGGCATGCTTGTGCGTGAGGATCACGACATAGGAGCGGTCGTTGAATACGACTTTGTCAATCGCGGCGGCATAGTCTTCTGCCATGACCGTATCGGCCCAGGGCAGGCGCGATGCATCGGCGAACTCGGGCCGGTTGTCCACGACTGTTACGCTGAAGTCGAGCATTTTGCCGACCTGCGCAAGGCAGGTGCCGATATGGCCGGCGCCGAAAATGATCAGCCGGGGGGCCGGCACCAGCGGTTCAACGAAGACCTTCATCCCGCCGCCGCACTCCATGCCGATGTCCTTGAGCGTATAGTCGAGCACTTTTGCCGGCCCGCCCGCCATGAGCTGCAGGGCCTCTTCGATGACTTTCTGCTCGACCGCGCCGCCGCCGATGGTGCCCGAAATCGAGCCGTCGGAGCGCACGAGCATGCGCGCGCCTTCGGCACGCGGGGCTGAGCCCAGCGATTCAACGACGGTCGCAAGCACGACGGGCCGCCCGCTGTTTTTTGCCGCAACGATTTCATCAAAAATATCCATACCGGATCTCCTGTAAGCAATTATGCGCCTGAAGCCGTCACACCGGTGACGAGACTGTGGCGCATTAGCCGGATGTGTCATTCCGAACGAATGTGAGGAATCTTGCGTGGTTGATTTTTTTAAAACAAGGATTTCTCCCTTCGGTCGAAATGACAGAAAAAATTAATCATGATACAGCCTATATGACCGGTGTCCAGTGTCTGTGCAATTTTTTACAATGTCTGGATTCCGGCCTGCGCCGGAATGACAAAAAAGGCAACCTGGAATTCTTACGTATTCATCAAAATTACTTCCCCCCTATTTTTTCTTACAATCATCAAGTGCCATCTGCAGGGCCTTTATGCCTGCAAGCGGGCAGCCGCTCTTCAACTCGATGCCGCCTTTAAATGCCGATTCTATGTCGGCATTGCCCAGTGCGCGCGCCTCGGCAACGGTCCTGCCCAGGGCAAGTTCCGTGAGCATGCTGTTCACGGCAATCGTGGAGGCGCATCCGTTCGACTTGAAGCGGATGTCAAATATGCGGCCCTGCTCGATTATCAGCCACAGCTCGAGCCTGTCGCCGCAGGACGGGTCGTCGAGCAGGGCATAACCGTCGGCAAGGCCGGGGCTCATCTCGCCGAAATTGCGCGGCCGCAGTGCATGCTCGCGCACCAGGGCAGGGCAGTCCTCACCCGGGTCCTCGAACTTCGGCGCTCCTTCCTCGCCGCCCCAGGCGCAGGAGTCTTCATGAAACGGATCGTCGGTGCGTGTCGTCATGTCAGATATTCTTTACCAGTTCGATGAATTCCTCAAGGGTTTTCAGGTTGTGGCAGGGCAGGAAATGGTCGACGAACGGCATGGCCGTCGACATGCCCATGCACAGCGGTTCGTAGCGGTCATATTTCAGGTTCGGATTAAGCCATACAATTTTTCGGAAGCCGCGCTTGAACAGGAGCATCTGTTTTTTTAGAAGCTCTTGGTCTCCCTTGTCCCAGCCGTCGCTGAGTATGACCAGGATGCGGTTGCGCTTGCGCAGCTTTCCGCCGTAGTGTTTGTTGAACTCGGCGAAACAGCCGCCGATATCCGTGCCGCCCGACCAGAACTGCACTTTTTTTGACAGGATATTCATCGCAGCATCAAGGCTGCGGTTGCTCAGGATATCGCTGATGCGCATGAGCTGCGTGCCGAAGGCGAACGTCTCGGTATCGCGCAGATATTTCTGGAGGCTGTAGGTGAATTTGATGAGGAAGCGGCTGTATATGTCCATGGAGCCGCTCACGTCGGCGAGCAGTACGAGTTTTGACGAACGGGGCTTGCGCTGCCGTGTCAGAATCTGCATGATTTCGCCGCCCCGCTGCGTCGACTGGCGTATCGAGCGGCGCAGGTCGATCATTTTACCCCGGTTGCTGGGCTTGAATCGGCGCCCGAGTTTTTCTTTCACCGTGATCCGGAAATTGCGGAATACCTCGTCGAACATGGCCATCTCAAGGGGCGAGATCAGCTCAAAGTCTTTTTCCCGCAGGGACTGGCCGAGCGAATAGGTCGGAACGTTCACCTCGTTATACTGGTTGGAGAGCTTTTTCGAATCCTTTTTGGGATTGCCCTCCTCATCCTCGGGGCTTTTGCTGTTTTTGTCAACGGTGGAATCCTTTTCGTCGGGTTCCTCGGTGCTGCCGCCCTGTTTTTTCGGGATGCTCACGCCGACGCGCCAGAACTGCAGAAACAGGATGTCGAAAGCCGCTCGGTACTTCTGGCTCATGAGCATGTTGGTGCGCAGGGCCATGTAAAATTCGAAACGGCTGTTGATGTCGATATGGGCAAGCGCCGCGACGGCATCCCGCTCGTTTGCGGTATGCACCGGAATCTTGTTCGCGCGCAGCAGTTTCGCGAACCTGATGATCCGCCTGATGAGTGACTCAGTGCGCTGCTCGACGGTCGCGCTGGCCTTTTTTTTGCGCTGTTCCTCGAGCTGCCTCTGCTGTTCAACCGGGACAAGAAGTACTTTCATTCGATCTTGGTTTCAGCGTGTATCAGGACGGTTGTTGACAGGTCCTTGAATTTTTTTACGTCTTCCTTGAATTTGAACAGGCATCCCGACGTCATGTCCATGGTGGCTTCGTCGATCTCCTCGGTCTCAAGGAACGTGAGCGCCTGCGACCAGTCGAGCGTTTCCGCGACGCCGGGCCGCTTGTAGAATTCCTGCTCCCGCAGCGTCGCCATGATCCGGGAGATCTTCTTTGCAAGCTTGGCTTCTATGGTGGGTATTTTCGCCAGGATGATCTCGCGTTCGCGCTCGATGCTCGGATAATCGATAAAATAATACAGGCAGCGGCGCTTGAGTGCGTCGTGCAGTTCGCGGACGCGATTGGACGTAATGATAACGATGGGCTTGTGCTTGGCCTTCACCGTACCCATCTCGGGAATGGTCACCTGGAAGTCGGAGAGTATTTCCAGGAGAAAGGCTTCGAATTCCTCGTCAGCCCGGTCGACCTCGTCGATCAGCAGCACGACCTTCTCCTCGCCGCGCACGGCCTGCAGCAGGGGCCGTGGGATCAGGAATTCATCGGAAAAAACATTTTCCACATGCCCTCCGGCGGTTGTGTCGGTGGCTTTGATTTTTAAAAGCTGTTTGGCGTAATTCCATTCATAGATCGTGGATGTGGCGTCAAGCCCCTCATAGCACTGCAGGCGGATGAGCTTGCGCCCCAATACGCTGGCAAGCACCTTGGCGATCTCGGTTTTTCCGACGCCGGGCTCGCCTTCAAGCAGCAGCGGCTTCTCCATTTGCATCGAAAGATACAGCGTGAACGCGAGCGGATCGTCGCAGATATAGTTTTCCTGCTTCAGGGCCTTTTTGATCTCTTCTACGGAATTCAAACGTTTCATTGGGGGCTCTTTCCATTGTGATTGGTTGTTGACGGCCGGCAGGCATGCACCAGACCGTTTTTCCACATGAGGATCGCCTCGAGCACCGAGCCGCCGAGGGCGCGGGCCTTGTCCGATATGGTATAGCAGTCGGTCTCGGCGCGGGGATCGACATCGCCGATCTTCAGACCCTTGGGCACCTCGCGGCCGTCCATGATGAGCCCGCGCACAATGCCGTCAAACTGGGCCCGCACCGGCTCTTCACCGACCGTGCAGATAATCTCATCCTTCTTGACCCGGGCGCCGATATCGACCACATGGCGCACGGCGCCGCTGCAGGGCGAGCGCAGCACGCGCTCGACGCCGAATCCCTTGACCAGGCCGGGAGTGCCCGTGTCGGGCTCGGCCGTGCCCGTGAAAATCAGGCGTCCCATGTCATGGCCCCGGTTGGTCTCGATCACCACGTGCACCTGGCTGCCAGCTTCAAAGCCGGGGCCGAGCCCGATCGTCAGGGGAGCCATGTCGCGCCGCATGCCCGTATCGCGCTTGGCAAGGGTCGCGTCGATAACAACGTCCGCTTTCATCTTCTTGAGTATATCCATGGCAGGGTCGACCAGCACTGGCAGTGCGCCCTGCTGCCAGGCATGTGTAACTTCAGCAGGGGTATTTATTTTTACAGCGCGGACGCCTTCAACCTCCGCGGCGCCGTCGATGACCGCCTGGGCAAACGATACAGACCTGCGCACAACCAGCGGTTTGGCGACCTCCAGGAGCAGAACCTTGAAGCCGCTGCGGTGCAGGCGATGGGCGACGCCCGTTGCGAGGTCTCCGGCACCCCGTATGATTACCGTGATGTCTTGCATGGCTGCAGACTCCTTACAGAACTGTTGTTACATTGTATCACATGCAGGCGGCACACGCCCTGTTCATGGCCTTTTTCTAGTGCTGCCCCCGTCCGGTATCAACGAGACTTGCCACGTTGCTGCCCGCGCAGCTCGGGCAGACGGCAGTTCCGGTACCTTGCCCGGCTGATTCCCATGTGTGCGCGCAGTCGCCGCATATAAGCATTGTGCCGGCGGTCGCGGAACAAACACCGCCTTCAATACGGATGGCCTTGCCGTTAAGCAGGGCGTCGGCAACTTTCCGCCGGGCGGATTTGATGATATTGCCGAAGGTCTGCCGGGAAATGTGCATGCTGGCCGCGGCTTCTTCATGGTAGAGGCCCTCAAAATCAGCCAGCCGCAGGGCCTCCAGTTCATCGAAGGCAAGCACTAATTCCTGCAGGGCGGACAGCGGCACCGCGCGCGGCTTGAAATACACCGCGTTGGGATTGCAATGCACATGACGGCATTTAACGGATCGGGACATGGCCTGCGCGTCCTTATTGGCAAATGCCAATAATAGGCCTTTTTGCCCTGAAGGTCAAGCGATTAACTCTGCTGTGCAGGATTATTTTCCTGAAAGAGGACTTCCTGATGTGAGCGGGTCGTGGGGCACCGCGGAAAAAAAAGGGGCGCCCCGCTGGCGGAGCGCCCCCGTGTACTGCAAGATTGACTACTTCCGAAGGCCCTGTTCCTTGATGGCTTTCAGGACTTTTTCAGGGGTGATGGGAGCCTCTTTGATCTGGATGCCGATAGCGTCATAGACGGCATTGGCAACAGAGCCGATGGGGCCCATCAGCGCCGACTCGCCGCAGCTCTTGACACCCATCGGGCCGATGGGATCCGGAGCGGTTTCCACAAGGATAATCTTGGCCTTGGGCATATCCGAAGGACCAAGCATCTTGTAGTCGGTGAAGTCGTTGTTCAGCACGCGGCCCTTGCTGTCGTAGGCGTACTCTTCGGTAAGCACGAAACCGAGGCCCTGCTGGGCGCCGCCTTCTAGCTGGCCCTCGACACTCGGCGGATGGATGGCCTTGCCGATGTCATGGCCGTTCACCAGGTTGAGCACCTTTACTTCGCCGGTCTCGATGTCGACTTCGACCTCTGACATGCAGGCGCCGTAGGGCGGCGAGCAGTGTTTGGCGAAGAAGCTCGAGTAACCCTGAATCTGACCGGGAATGCCGATGGTCTTGCCGGTGGCGGCGTCGATGTAGTTGTAGACGCCTTCCTTGGCGATCTTTACGGCGCTGATCGACTTCTGGGGGTTGCCCTTGACGCTGATGATCTTGTCCTTCATCTCAAGATCAGCCACGTTGGCTTCCAGAAGCTGGGCGGCGCGTTCGAGCAGCTGTTTCTTCACGCTTTCGCATGCTTCGATCGTTGCCGGGCCGGCGCAGTAAATGGTGCGGCTGGCGTGGGCGCCGATGTCGAACCCGCACATGTCGGAGTCACCGCTCTTCAGGTGGATATCCTCCATCGGGAAACCGAGGGTCTCGGCCGCCATCTGGGTGATGACGGTGTGGCCGCCGGTGCCCAGGTCGGAGATCTGCTGGATCAGCTCGACCGTGCAGTCCTCGTTGAGCTTGGCCGTGCACACGGAGTGCTCGAGCAGCATGGGGAAAGCGCCCGAGGTGTGCTGCATGACCGCCAGGCCGATGCCGCGGCGCTTGACGCCCGTCTGCTTGGCATACTTTTTCTTCTTTTCATACCAGCCGAACTCCTTGGCCGCAACGTCAAGGCAGTCATTGAGGCCGTCGGAAGCAAACGTGACGCCCTTCAGCCAGGTTTCATCGCCGATCGACTTGTGCCATTTCTTGCGCCATTCGATCTCGTCCAGGCCGAGTTCATTGCACATCTTCGTGATCATCTGCTCGGCCGCGAAGGTGATCTGCGGGTTGCCGTAGCCGCGGTAGGCGCCGGTGGGCACTTCATTGGTGAAGTAGCCTTCGGTCTGCATGCCGAGGGCCTGCCATTTGTACATGCCGTGCAGGAACGCGGCAGCGCAGAAAGGCGGGCCGGAACCGTGGGTGTAGTAGCCGCCCTTGCGGGCCGAGTACATGGCATCGACCGCGACGGGGGTTCCGTCTTTCTTGAAGCCCATTTTCAGCCAGATATGGCCGGGATAGCGGGTCTCCGAAGCGACCCAGTCCTCCTCGCGCAGGAACTCCATGCGCACCGGGTGGCCGGGCACTGCCATGGCCATGGCGCAGGCATGGGGCTCGCCGATCATGCCCAGGCGAACGCCGAAGCCGCCGCCGACCGTGGTCTGCGTCAGGCGGACGCGGGTCAGGGGAAGCTCGAACAGCTCGGCGATCAGCACCTGCACCGGCTTGGGCATCTGGGTGGAGGTCCAGATGTTCAGGCGGTTGCGCTCATCGTAGTGCGCCACGTAGGAGTGGTTTTCCATCTGGCACTGCTTCTGCTTGGGAACATAAAAGGTGTCTTCGATGATGTAATCGCACTTGCTGAAGAGCTGCTCGGCGGTTTTGCCGTCCTTGTCGTTCCAGCCGTAGCGCTTGCCCGGGAAAAACGATTCGGGCAGATCAAAGGCCAGGTTGCCGGGCTTGAGCGGGGTAAACAGATAGCCGTTCTTCTTTTTGCCTTCGGCCTTGGAAGCCTCGACGGTCATGTACACGGGCAGCGGCTCATAGGTGACCTTGATCTTGGCCGCGGCGCGCTCGGCAGCCTCTTCGGTCCTGGCGATGACGCCGCAGATGGCGTCTCCCTGGTGCTTCACGACGCGGTTGAAAATGTTCAGGTCCGCGATCTCGCCGAAGACTTCGCCGAAGATCTCGGGCACGAGCAGCTTCATGACCGTGGTGTTGTAAGGCTTTTTCGTGACGTCATCGGGACCGATGATTTTCACGACGCCGGGCACCTTCAGAGCGGCCGAAAAATCAAGCTTCTTAACTTTTGCATGTGCGTGCTCCCAGCAGCGCACGACCTTGCCGTAGTACATGCCGGGCATGCGCATGTCGCCGGCATACACGGCCTGGCCGGTCACCTTCTCGCGGGAGTCAACCTTGGGAATGCGTTTTCCAATGACGGATTCTGCCATGCTGTTCCTCCTTTTCTATCGCTTGCCGGCAGCCATTTTTTTACTGGCCGCCTGAACAGCTGTGACAATTTTAGCATATCCGGTGCACCGGCAGATGTTGCCTTCAAGGCCGAACCGGATTTCCTCTTCCGTGGGCTTGGAGTTTTTCTCAAGGATGGAGACGGACTTGAGAACCATGCCCGGGGTGCAGAAACCGCACTGGATCGCGCTTTCGTCCACGAAGGCCTTCTGGACGGGATGCAGAGTGCCGTCCTTGGAAAGGCCTGCGGCGGTGGTGATGCTTTTGCCGTCCATGGTGGCGGCCAGCGCTATGCAGGCCAGGATCGGCTTGCGCTTTCCTTTGCCCACATCAAGCAGCACGGTGCAGGCGCCGCATTCGCCGCGGCCGCAGCCGTACTTGACGTCAGTCAAGTTGAGATGGTCCCTGAGGACCTGAAGAAGGGTATGATGAACGGGTACGTTCAAGCTATACTCTTCCCCATTTATCGTAAGAGTTATTGCTCGTTTTTTCATGTGTACCTCTCCTTAGAGCTATTGTTGTAAAAGTCCGTGGTTACTTTCCGAGTGCTTCAAGAATAATGCGCTTGACCATCACGCCGGCCACATCGCGCCGGTATTCCGCCGTTGAACGGACGTCGTCGATGGGCTTGATTTCCGTCGGGACTGTTGCAACAACCTTCTGGAGTACTTCGTCGGTGATCTGGCTGCCTTTGAGGATGGCTTCGACCTTTTTCAGCCGGATGGTGGTCGGTGCCACGGCGCCAACGGCCACGCGTGCTTCTTTCACGGTTTTGCCGGACATGACCAGGCTGCAGGCCACGTTGACCTTGGAAAGGTCAAGGGTCGTGCGGGTCATGCGTGCGAAGGCGTTTTTGGCACTGATCGCGGGCAGCTTGATCTCGATGGCAAGTTCGTCGGCCTTGCAGGCCGTTTCGCGGTACTTCAGGTAAAAATCATCGATGTTCACTTCGCGCTTGCCCTTGGGGCCCTGAAGCACAATTTTGCCGCCGATGGCGAGCACCGCGCAGATGCAGTCTCCGGAGGGGGATGCGCGCATGATATTGCCGACGACGGTGCCCATGTTGCGGGTCTGGGGCGTGCCGTTGATGGCGCAGGCCCTCTGCAGGGCGGGATAGCGTTTCTTCACGTCGGCATTGTCGGCGACCTGCTGCAGGGTTGCCATCGCGCCGATGCGGAGTCCTTTTTTGCTGTCATACACGACATAGTCAAGGCCGGGGATTTCGGCAAGGCTGATCACGTTGGGTGAGCCGAATCCCTTGGTGCACGAAATGACGACATCGGTGCCTCCAGCCATCACGGAAGCTTTGCTCTTGAGCTTGCCGAGCGCGCTCACGGCTTCCTTGATGTTCTGGGGTAACAGCAGCTCGAATTCAGGCAGTATTCGACTACTGGCCATGGGTTAAACCTCCTTCGTTTATTGGTTTAAACGTTTACACTGGGCTTCTGCCAAAGCAAAGGCGTGTTGTCCCGATCACCTCCTTTCGCATTTTTTTGAGCCTGTACTTTGCTGTTTGTAGTGCATGGTATGTATCGCCGGACCTTGCAAATAAAAAAGCCCGTCCCCAAAAGACACGGGACCGGCATGGTATGCATCGATCTCCTGTCCGATGACGGCATGCAGCGCTCAACCGGCTGCCGCCTTTCTGGCCGTGCTTCACACCGCCCGATGGCTGGAAGCTCCGGCGCATAGCATCATAAATGTATGAGTGTACCCTGTGGTGCCTGCGCGGCGTCTTTCTATGACAGCTGCGCCGGGCATTATTTTTTTCAATATAGCACCGCGAAGTGTTGAGTCAATGCGTCAGGCAGTGCATTATGCAATGCTAAAATGTCATATATTTACAAACTGAAAACGTCACCTTCAGCCGGAGGGATACTCCCAGATATACGATGCGGCGCGTGTCGTACTGCGCTTGGCCGCGCTTTTCGTCCTGAGCGGCTCCAACAGCGGGGTGGAAGCGTGCCTGCCGACGACGGCGGCATCCTTATACACGCGCCAGGAGCCGTCAAGCAGCTGGCGCACCTCGAGCAGGCCCCGTGCGCCGGTAAGCTGTTTTTTCAGGGGTATCGTTACATTGCCGACCCGCACGGCGCCGCTGATAACCTGGGCCGTGCCGTAGCAGAAGCTGCATGCGCGTTCTATGTCAAGCCCGTGTCCGGGCGCGCGCCAGGCCGAGCCGGCTGCGCCGGCCGACAGTGCGTTGTGGCGGTTGAAGTGTTCGATGAAGTAATCGTCCAGGAAACGGTTGCCGGCATTGAGGTCGTCGATTCCGTGCGCACCCAGCCCTTCGATCAGGCTGATATGCAGCTGTTCGAACACCCGCTCGAAATAGCGCTTCTGCCTGCGGGTCGTGACAAACACCGGCTGGATGCCCAGCGCCTGGACCGCCTTGCCGACCTGGGTCGGGTCCGCGGCGCCGCGCAGCTGCTCTTCAAGGCTTAAGTCCCTGTCGCCCGGCTTGAGCAGCGGGCTGCTGTCCTGGATCACCTGCTGCGGGATGCCGTGGGTTTTAACGACATGCTGCAGCGCCCACAGGTATACGGCGCTTTCCTCGAACGGAAAGAAACGGGCCGCAAGGCAGCGCCCGCTGGCGTCATCGATGGCGGCGATCAGGCAGCAGGCATAGCCGGCAGATGGAAACCACTGGTGCAGCATGCCGTCCCAGAACATGCACTGTCCCTCCCGGTGCTGTACGCTTCCGGGCGGCTGCAGGACCGACCTCCTGGTCTTCAGCGCGGCGATGTCATGGCCGCGCCGGATCTTGCGCACGCTTTCGCGGCTTATGCGTATACCGTGCTCCTGCCGGAGCATTTCGGCCAGGCGGCTGTCATTGAGCGTGGCGGCACTGGTGCGGGAAAGATCGACGACGAGGGTGCGGAACTGATCACTGAGCGCATTGGAAGGGCGGCGTCCGGTATTGCCGTGAATGCAGCCGCGCACGCCGTTCGCGATGACGGTTTTCTTCATCCGCAGCGCCTGCCGGTAGCTCAAACCGAGCTCGGGACAGGCGGCGCGAAGCGTTGTGCGGCCGTCAATCACCTTTTTCATGACCTGCCAGCGCTTGATCGGTATGCGTTTGTCCATGATGCTCAGGCCGAAGGAGAACGTAAGAAACAAATTTTAACGTTCTGCCGGTATTTGTCAATAGGATGAAAGGTATGATCGTTTTTTTTACGTTGTGGGAAGAAGCCGGGCACAGTACAATAGCCTTGTTTTTCGTGAGGCCGGTGCCCGGTCTCGGAACCATAAGCTGCACGGGCGATCAGAGGGAGACGATACACGCATGGAACCAGTGATAGCGCGAGCCGTCCTGCTGCAGGAGCAGGCAGAGACACGAGAGCTGCAGGCATCGGTGGTGGCTGAGGAGCCCCTTGAGATACGCATCAACGGTGACCCCTATGCCGTTATCATGCGCACCCCCGGTCATGAGACCGAGCTTGCGGCCGGGTTTTGCTTTACCGAGGGGATCGTCGATTCCTTTGCGCAGATCTGCAGCATCGGTTTCTGCCCTGAAGCAGCGGCAGGCATGCAGAATATCGTCAATGTCATCGTCTCCCGCAGCTGCGCCGGGCAGGGTGGACCTTCAGAGGCTACGGCGCGGTCGCCCAGGGCGATGGTTTCCCGCAGCAGCTGCGGCCTGTGCGGTGTGGAGATGCTTGCGGATGTTGAAAAAAAAGTCGCTCCCCTGCCGGGCGGCCTTCTGATTGCCGGCGGGGAACTCTACCGCATGCTGGGCCGCATGATCGAGCTGCAGGAGATATACGCCAGCACGCGGGCCGCCCATGCAGCAGGGCTTTTTTACCTGGAGGGAGAACCCCTCGCCGTGCGCGAGGACGTGGGCCGGCACAATGCCCTTGACAAGGCCATAGGCCACGGCCTCATGCGGGGTCTTGACTTCAGCCGCTGCGTTGCCGTGCTCAGCAGCCGCATCAGTTTCGAGATGGTGCAAAAGGCCCTGCGGGCCCGTATTCCGGTTGTCGCGGCGGTATCGGCCGCAACATCCCTTGCGGTTGATCTTGCCGGGCGCTGCGGGTGCACCCTTGTCGGGCGCGTGCGCGAGCACAGCATGGTCATCTACACGCATCCGGAGCGCGTTATCCCGTAGTCACGGGCGGCATGCTCCAGGGAATGAGCCACGCAAGGTAGCGATTACACTGTCAGCCGCCACGGCCGGCGGGCGCAGCGTCATGCGGGTAGTTTATATTGAAGAGCATGTCCTCCCAGTCGCCGAACTGCCGCATCTCGTCAACGGATACCTCCCTGAGGCGCACCCGGTGAAAAAGGGCCCGGATTTTAGTATCGCCGTTTTCAATGCTGTTTTTAATAAACGGCAGGCACTGTTTTGAGTAGACGGCATGCAGGGGGTCATAGCCCTTGGGAACGACCGGGACGACCACGTCATGATCCGCTGAAAGCTCCACCAGGTAGCTGATCAGGCCGGGGGACAAATGCGGCATATCGCAGCCGCAGAAAAAGATGCGCTCCGAGCGGGCATGCTCCAGGGCGGTGTACAGCCCGCCCATGGGGCCGAAGCCCTGTACCAGGTCGGGAATGACGTCGGCGGTGAGAAACGCATATTTAGCGCAATCGTTGGCTACGATGCAGACCTTCGGGAAAAGCGCGCCGAGCGTGTCATAGACATGCCGGATCAGGGCTTTGCCGCGGTACGGGTACAGGGATTTGTCCCCTTGAAACCTGCGGCTGTTTCCCCCTGCGGTGATATAGGCGGTTGTGTCCATGCGGCGAATGCGTCCGGTTTGTGTCGTCTGCCAGATTAAAGCATGCAGGCCGGCGCGTCAACCCGAAAGCGCCTTCAGGCTTTCTTTCGGCACACGGGCGTAAACTGCGCCGCAGGACGAGTCAGCGTTGCAATCGCTGTTGACAATGCTGAGGCTCGCTTGTATAGTTTGCATGGAGTACGTTGTTTCATTGCCCCGGTTTGCAGCGCCCGAAGTCAGCGCCATGGAGCCGCAACCGGCAGGGTGGATGACTCAGGCCGCCGCCTTCCGGATTGGATGCGCGGTTTCACCTGCGCTTGAAGGATGACGGTTCCGTATCGGCCTGTTTTCGAGCCGCCATATGTTGTTTGCCGCTTCCCCATCCATTTCCTGCGTGTAGTACATTGTCCGGCAGCATCTGCACTGCAGCGCGTACGGGCCGCTGCCTGATCCGGATACGGAGAAACCGGCTTGTGAAAATAGCCTCCCTCGATTATGACGAGTACCTGGCGCGGGTCCAGACGTTTCACGGCACTCTTGCGCCGGGGCTGATTATCGGCGGCTTTATGGTGGACGCGGCGATGAAAAACCTGCCGCCGGGTGATTTTTTTGACGCAATTTCCGAGACCGCCATTTGCCTTCCTGACGCCATTCAGATGCTTACCCCGTGCTCTATCGGCAACCGCTGGCTGAAAATATTCGACTACGGCAAGTTCGCAATCACGCTGTATGAAAAATACGGCGGCCAGGGCATCCGGGTGTATGTTGATCCTGCAAGGCTTGAGCAGTGGCCTGAAATAAAAAACTGGTTCATGAAATTGGCGCCAAAAAATGAGCAGGACACCGAAAAGCTCCTGGACGAAATCAAACGGGCGGGATCTTCTATCGTCGGCATGCACTCCGTGCAGGTAAAACACGAGCATCTTAAAAAGAAGAAAATGGGTCCATCGGGCATCTGCCCGGTCTGCGGTGAGGCCTATCCGCTGCGGGACGGCGATACGTGCCGGCCCTGCCGGGGCGACATACCCTATGAAAGCACGGGCAGCAATAGCGGCGGGGCATGACAGGGAAGGCGGTATCGCCGCCCCCGGATTCTAGCAGGCTGTTGAAAAACGCCCATCTGCCGTTCGACAGGCCCACGGCCCTGAGCTTCGCCGAAGGGCTGCGTTGCGCTCATTATTCGTCACTGCGGCGTACGCAAAAGCACGCCTTATTCCTCATAATTTTGCGCGTCTTGCATCTGGCCATTTTTGAACAGCCTGTATGAAAGGACTTTTTCAGCAACCTGCTAGAGCATTTTTCTAAATGTTGCAGTCTTGCTGTCATTTCGAAGGAGCGCAAGCGACTGAGAAATCCTAAAAACAAGATTTCTCCCTTCGGTCGAAATGACATTGTATGTGCGGTTATAGTAAAATGAAAAATGCTCTCAGAGACAACAAAAGGCGTGCGGCCGTTGTAGGCCGCACGCCTTTTTAGTCATCGTCGTGCAAGAGCGGTTTTAATGCTCTTCGCTCAATACCGGGAAAAACCGCGACAGCAGGTAAAAGGCCATGATGCCGCCCGATACGACTCCGGCCGATATCATTATTTCCATGATATGCGGTACATAGCTTGAGCCTTCCGGGAACCTGATGCCGAGCCATGAAACGATAAAGCGGTTGAACATCACGCCGGCCATGACCATCAGGGCGCCTTTGAACATTGCCGGTGTGCTGCTGCGCACCTTGCTGCTCAGGAAGTAGAAAAACGGAATGATCACGCCGATGATCATTTCAATCCAGAACCAGAGGCTCTCCCGGGAGCCGTCGAATATCAGGCCGATGCGGCCGTTAAAGGCAATGTCCGCAATCCGGATGATGAAGTAAATGCCCAGCACCCAGGGCAGCCCCTTGGCCAGCTTGCCCTGCGCGGCCGTTTCGGCCGGGCGCCCGAACACCTTCATGGTGATGGTCGACTCGAAAATAACCATGGCGATGCCCACGGCAATGGCCGTGTTCAGGAACAGGATGGGCAGGATCTGCGTATGCCACAGGGGGTGCAGCTTGTCCTGCATGATCAGCAGCATCGTGCCGAGCGAGGACTGGTGCATGGTGGACAGCGTGATGCCGGCGATGATAAGCACAATCGACACGCGCTTGAGAATTTTCAGCGGAACTTCCAGCTTGAATTTTTCAAGCACCACGGGGGCGAATTCAAGCGCCAGCACGGTCAAATACATCATCACGCACCAGCCGACCTCGAACAGGGGCGAATGCAGGTTCCAGCTCCAGGTCAGATACCAGATGCGGTGATACTGGCCCAGGTCGACCATCAGCGCGGTACCGACCAGGATATAGCCCAGAAATCCCGTCAGGATCGCCGGGCGCAAAAGCGGTTTCATGGTTTTGCCGCCGAAAATGTCGACCACGGCCGCAACCACGAACGCGCCCGCGGCAAGCGCCACGCCGCAGAACAGGTCAAAGCTGATCCAGAATCCCCACGGGTAGGCATCCGACAGGTTGGTAATGGAGCCCAGCCCGTTGAAGTAGCGCCAACCCGCCACCGGTACGGCCAGGGCCATGAGGATGATTAAGATAATCGAGCCGGTTCCGATGACTTTATCCTGATTATGCGTCATGGCGCACCTCCTTGTTGACGTCTTTCTTTTTCGTCTTGCGTTTTGTGAGCCAGTAGAAGAAGGCCATCGCGGCGCTCACGACCACGATCTGGGAGGGAACGAACCTGAGAGCGTTCCACGTCCAGGTCGGCAGCGGACGCTCTGCAAGCTCGGGCAGCCCAAGTTCCTTGAATTCAACGCCCTTCGGTGCGAGGTACATCACGGCCGTTCCGCCGACTTCCTTTTCGCCGTACAGGTGCGGATTGTATTTTTCGGGGTTGTTTTTCAAAAGTTCATGGGCCTTTTTGGCCATTTCAGTGCGTGTGCCGAACGCAATAGCGCCGGTGGGGCATGCGCTGGCGCAGGCGGGCCTGGTGCCTTCGGTCTGGCGGTCGAAGCAGAAGGTGCATTTTTTGACGAACGGAAAGGCTTTTTTCCACTCGTAGGTCGGGATCCTGAACGGGCAGGCTATCATGCAGTAGCGGCAGCCGATGCATACCTTGTCGTTATAGACAACCGCGCCGGTTTCGGTTTTGGTGAACGCGCCGACCGGGCACACCGAGGCGCATGCCGGCTGCTCGCAGTGCATGCAGCCCACCTTGGTAAAGCACCAGTGCAGCTTTTCTTTTTTTTCAAATTCTTTAAACCTGATAAGAGTCCACGTGTGCGCTGACAGCAGGGGCGGGTTCTGGTGGCCTCCGGTGTTGTGTGTTTTCTCTGCTTCCAGCTGGTTCCAGCGTTTGCAGGCAACCTGGCAGCTGCGGCATCCAATGCATTTGGTGATATCAATCAAAAACGAGCTATTTTTAAACATTCAGCCTCCCTCCTGAGTGTATTTAGAGATACCATCGGATGTTAGGTTTATAACGCAGCAGTATGCGTCGCAACGGGTTATTGGTTAAAAAATACGGCTGTTTTCCCGGACAGCAGAATCCCGCACACCCGCCCGTGCAGGCGGCGGCAGCAATGCGTTCAATACTGCGTTGATCGCGCCCCGTGGAGGGCGCCAGCGTTTTTTCGTTCACATGTATGTCCGGTTGGCATTCCGTTTAACGTCGGACGCCGGTGGAGGAACAAGGTTCCATGCGCATGCGGCGACTGGAGCGTAACCCCGTGCCTGTGCAATCATATCAAGGTGGACCATGCCGAGGGCGGCAACCGCGATGGCGTCCGGGCAGCCGGCCCGGAGGTCGGCGGCGACGATGTACCTGCGGCATGACGGGCACATTTCAGCCCATCTGTTCGGTTCTGTTTCGATACTGATGATCTCCCGGTCTGCATGCTTTTCAGCACAGTACGGGCATGCCATCCGGTCAAACCGCCAGTCGTGCCCGCACAATGAACAGCGCAGCCGGCGCTGGCCTTCTTCGCCCTGCAGGAAACTCAGTTCCGGCATCTCACCGCACACGGGGCAGCAGCCCCGGTGCCAGGGCATGTCGCTGACGTGCGCCCGGAGTTTTTCAGTCCTTTTTTCAACAAACGGCTTCAGTATCTGGCCGAGGATAAATTCGAACGCGGCCGGCGGGATGCCGATCCGGCCGGCGGCTGCCGCGGTGTCGTCCTGCCTGCCTTCGACAAGGGACTCCATGCAGGCATTCAGATCAACCCCGCCCTGGTCAAGCGCTTCGACCGTGCGCTCTATCTCCTGACGAATGCCCGGAAAGGCCTTCAGCGTCTCCAGTGCCGAGCGCACGGTGCCGCTCCATGGATCAACCAGCGCAGCAATGTCTTTGCGCGTCAGCCGGGGGTGCCCGTCCGGCGACGGTCCCCGGGACTGCAGCCCGGCAACGGCGTCAGGGCGCTCCTGGATTGCTGTTTTCAGGAGTTCCCTGCGGGTGATAATTCCCCTGAAAGCCTCTATGACAGGCTCGAGGAACGGGGACGTGTCCCTGATCGTGTCACAAGCCTGCTGCAGGCTGTCGACATGTGCGGACCGTGTTTCATCCATGGTGCATGCTTTCATGAGCGGCGCACAAGCACCGGATGCCCTGCATGACGGGGCATCCGGTGTCTATCGGCAGTCCGTCAGGCCTTCTTGACATTCACCATGCACGCTTTGTATTCAGGTGTCATGGAGTTTCCGTCACCGACATTGGTGGTCAGCAAATTGATGGTGTCACCGCAATTTTTCGGGAAAAGCCAACCGTAGTTAAACGTCGAGCCGAGAATATGAATCGTTTTGCCGCCGCAGGTGACCGGCTTGAAGCGCTTTGTCACCACCGCGACCACGTTGACTTCGCCGCGCACGGATTCCAGGATCACACGGTCGCCATTTTTGATGCCTTTTTCAGCGGCGAGTTCTTCGCTCAGTTCAACATAGGCCTCAGGCATCATTTCAATCAACGTCGGCTGCCAGCGTGTAATTGCGCCGCTGCACCAGTGCTCCGTGCAGGAATAGGTCGTCATGACGATCGGGTATTTCTCGTCGGCATTGGCGACTTTGTCCATTTCCCCGGCAAATATTTTGATGATGGGGCTGTTGCGCTGCGATGACATCATGTTTTTGGCAAAGGGGCCCTCGAACGGCTCATACTGTTCCGGAAAGGGACCGTCGGCCAGGCCGGGACCGTACAAAGAGGCAACGCCGTCGGGCTTCATGATAAAGGGCAGCTTGCCGCCCTCCACACCGGGCGGGGGACCGCCGCCGTCGATGATATCACCCACCCAGGCGCCGTTTTCCCATTTCACCAGGGGCTTATCCGGGTTCCAGGGGTTGCCGTTCAGGTCGACCGAGGCCCGGTTATAAATGATTCTCCTGTTCATCGGCCAGGTATAGGACCAGTTCGGGTACAGGCCGAGTCCGGTCGGGTCTTCCTTGCCGCGGCGGATCATCAGGTTCTTGCCGTCCCGCGTAAAAGCGCCGCAGAAGAGCCACATGCCGCAGGATGTCGAGCCGTCTGCCTGCAGGTTGGGAAATCCGGGAACCATTTCGCCCTTTTTAAAGGAGTTCGTTCCCACGGTCGTGTCGGCCAGGAAATAGCCGTTGATGGCCTTTGCGGTCTTAAGCGCGCTCCAGCCGTCGGCCTCGGCATAGTCCCAGTTAAGATTAAGGATCGCCTCGGGTACAACGCCGCCCTCTTTCCGGTAGAGTTCCTTGACCCGGGCCATGATGCGGTAGAAAACATCGCCGACCGGGATAGCATCTCCGAGGGGCGGGGCCGCCCGGTAATTCCACTGCATCATGCGTCCGCTGTTGCTCTGGCTTCCGTCTTTCTCAACGGACGCCGCCGCCGGCAGCAGGAATACCTCTGTTTTGATCTCGGCCGGATTCATGCCCGGGCCTTTCCAGAACGAGGCGGTCTCGTTGTCGAAGATGTTCACGTGCACCAGCCAGTCGAGGTTTTTCATGGCCTTGCGCAGCTTGTGCGCGTTGGGCATGCTGACCGCGGGGTCGGTGCCGGCCGTGATGTAGCCCTTGACCTTGCCATTGTACATGTTGTCGATCATGTTCAGGCAGGCCGCATTCTGGCTGTCGTCCAGTTTCGGCAGCCAGCCGAATCCGAAATCATTGTCCGGCGTGGCGCTGTCGCCAAACCATGTCTTGAGCAGGCTGACGATGTATTTTGGGTAGTTCTGCCACCAGTTGACCGAGCTGGCGACTTTTGTCATGGGGGTATTGGTCTTGAGATAGTCGGCAAGGGCAGCCTGTGAAGCCCGCGGGGCGGCCATATATCCCGGCAG
>CAIRTM010000018.1 GCA_903881505.1 uncultured delta proteobacterium
TAACGGTTTCGGCCTTGAACGGAGGCTTCATGTTGATCATAGCCCGTATCTGCAGGGCCTTGATGCCCGCAATAATGCCGACGACAATGAGCACGATAATTACGGCACGCACTATACTTTTTTTCATGACCACCTTGTGAAGCGCCGTGTCCGACTGGCCTGTTCCCTAGCCTGATCGTTACCGGCCGGTTTACTTAGCAAACTAATAGTTTATATACTACACTATAATAGCCGAAAGTACAACATCTAGTACCAAATAAAAAATACAAAAAGTTTTCTATTGATACTGCCGGTAGGGAACCGAACCGCAAACAGCAGCTGGCCGGACAAGAAAAGAGCCGGTAGTAAGGCCCTACTTCTCGGCAAAACCCCAGTATGGAAAATCAAGCACATAGTCGGCGATCTTGCCGGGACTGTTTTCGCGGCTTGCTACCAGCCACAGGCTGCTTTCGCGAACTGTCGTTGAGAGCGGGTCGAGCAGGTCCCAGTTGGGCTGCAGTATAATGGCATTGTCGGCGCTGTACTCGATGTCGCCCGACTCCTTAAAAGACCCCAGGTCGGGCATCCGGTTATAGCCGCCCTCGCCTGCGCGCGAGAGTTCCGATATGACCAGGAACGCTACCTTCTGCTCGTCGCGGATGGATTCCATAATGCGCAGCCACTCATCGATGCCGGTCCTGCGCTCCGAGAGGTTCTTAAACGGCAGCTTGTGCAGGCTGTCGATTATCACCAGGCACATATCGAGCCTGGTCTCATGCTTGATAAAGTCGATCTGGCGCCGCATCACGTCCGGGCTCAGCTTGCGGTCGGTCACAACGCGGAAATACCGCAGCAGGCCTCGTAATTCCTCACGGGCGCTGTCAAGCCTCTTCTGCGCATCTCCGGGCAGGTCAGGCCTGCGCAGCTCATCTTCGCTCAGCCGGCTCAGGCGGCACAGGGTGCGCATGTATATTTTTTCACGACCATTTTCAAAATCATAGTAGATCACCGGCATGCCCCGGCGCGCCGCTTCTGTAGAGACCTGCATAAAGAAGCATGATTTGCCGGCTTTCGGCTGGCCGCCCATGATATTGATGCCGCGGATGCCGTTCATGGAGCTGTCCATTTTTTGGAATCCGGTGGGCACGCCGAGCACCTGCCTGCCGATATTTTTTTCAAGAACCTCTGCGAACTCGCGGTACTCTCTCTCAGGTGACGAAAAAGGGGAGAATGAAGTCGATGTACTGATCATGCGGGAGACTTCATCTGCAAAGCCGGCGGCATTATCTTCATATAAATGCAGCAGACTGTAGTCGCGTTTTTTGTCGGGTGGCCACCTGAGTATCCTGACCTTGAAGCCGAGTTTGGTCGCAAGCATGCGTGCGCATGACTGTGCTTCGGGCGAGTTGTTGAGAATGATCAGTATATGACGAAGATGCGCAAGCCGGTCAGGATCGAGCGCCTCGAGCGCAGGCAGACCGGGAACGCCTATGGCCGGGTAGCCCAGCTCCTTCAGGGTCAGCAGATTGCGCTCACCGTCGGTGATGATCAATGCCCCATTTTCACAACGGTCAATCTCCTCGGCATTAAAAACCTGGAACTGGGGTGCATAAAAGGCTTCATCACCGGCCCAGAAATTGTCGACATCGTTTGCAGGCAGTATGCAGCGCGAGGCGTAACAATTGCCGTTTTCGAGGAAATACGGGTAGATAAGATAGCGGCCGTTGAAGCCGATCTGCATCTCATCAAGGGTCGGCTTGCTCACGCCGAATGATGCAAAAAAATCCAGCTGGTTTTTCGTGAGCATGGCATGGTATTTCCTGACATCATTATTGAGGTTCTTGGCAGGAAATATGATGGTGCGCGCATACGGAGTCCGGTCAGGATCATAGCCGGGAGCGGAACGGATGTTGACGCCGCGCAGTTTTGCAAAATGCAGGGGAAATCCGCCGGGCTTGCAGCGGCTGAGGCAGCGGAAATACCCGTAAAAAAAACTCTCAGGGGCAAGGTCCACAACCAGGGTGCCCTGTTCCGTGCCCTCTTTCGGCGCACAGAAAGGGCACGGCGCCTGAAGGCGCGTACCATCAAATACCGCACCATCAAGATGCGCCAGATAAAACTGCTTTATCTGTTCATTATAATTCATGGTATCCCCCCGGCAGGGTTCATTGCACGCTTACTGAAAATTTCCGCCCGGCAGCCAGGCAGGGATGCCGGTTCCAGGCAAGTATAGTTGCCGCACGTCCGGGTGTCAATGCAAACATGGACGCATGCAGCAGCTTACATGCCGAGCCAGACATAGCGGATGATAAACAGGGCTGAAACAGCATACACAATCCAGTGGACACGGGCTGCCCTTCCCCGCGCAGCCTGCAAAACCGTGTAGGATATAAAACCGAAGGCTATTCCCTCGGTAATTGAAAAGCTCAGGGGCATGATGATCATGGCCAGGTAGGCGGGCAGCGCCTCACTCATGTCATCCCATTTAATATTTTTTATGCCGCACATCATATAGGCTCCGACCACAAGCAGCACTGGGGCCAGAACCGGGTAATGGCTCATCGTATGCCTGACCGCCGGAAATTCGGGGCTGAAAAACACGGTATAGTCGACCGTGACAGCGGAGGCGATCATCTCCATCAGAGGAGCGCAGAACAGGGCCAGCAGGAACAGCGCAGCGGTGACAACGTTTGCCAGGCCCGTCCGGCCACCGGCGGCAATGCCGGCCGAGCTTTCAATGTAGGCGGTCAGCGTGGTCGTCCCCAGTGCCGATCCGACGACAGTGCCGGCCGCATCAGCGAACAGGGCCTGCTGCGCGCGGGGGAGGCTGCCGTCGGGACGCAGAAAGCCTGCCTGGCTGGAAACCCCCACGAGCGTGCCCACGGAGTCGAACAGGTCGAGAATGAAAAAAATGAAGACGACGCCGACGATGCCCTTGCAACCCAGCAAACCGGAAAAATCGAGCTTGAAAAAAGTGGGGGCGACCGAGGGAGGCGTCGAAAACATGCCGTGATATTCAATGGCGCCGCAGGCTAAAGCGGCCAGGGCAGTCGCGAGCATGCCGACAAGGATTGCGCCGCGCACCCCGCGCACCAGCAGCAGGGACGTCACCGCCAGGCCGAACAGGGTCAGAAGCACAGGGGTCGAGGACAAATCGCCCATCTTTATCAGCGTGGGGCTGCTCATGATGATAAGTCCTCCGTATTCCATGCCGATCACGGCGATCAGAAGGCCTATCCCGGCGGCAATGCCGTACTTTATAGACTCGGGCACAGCTGTTATCAGGGCCTCTCGAAGCCCAACGAACGAAAGAGCGACGAAGGCGATACCGGAGAGCATCACCGCAGCCAGGCCCTGCTGCCAGGTGTAGCCCAGGCCGCCTGCTGCAGCCGGAGCGCACACCATGAAGGCGAAAAAAGCGTTATGGCCCATGGCCGGTGCGACGGCTATGGGGTAGCGTGCCAGCAACCCCATTACAAGCGTTGCGATGGCCGATGCCAGACAGGTTGCCGCCATAACCGAACCGCGATCCATCCCGAGCGAACCCATCATGGCCGGCTGCACGAAAATGATATAGCTCATGGTCAAAAACGTCGTGAGCCCGGCAAGGGCTTCGCGCCAGACTGTTGTAGAGTTTTTCTCCAACTCAAAATATGATGTAATACATTTCATGTGATTTCCCCTGGCGTTGCCTGCCGGATCGTCGGATAAACCGTTTATGAAAACGACGTGTACGCTGCAGCACATGCACTTATTCGGCTTCTATGGCAGTAAAACTTAGTTTTTTCTGAAAGCGTACGGTAAGCCATGAACCTGACGCCATCGCACAGCGTCAGGTGTGCCATAGTAGCCATGCAGCGGCATTAAAACAGCTATTTTCCTTGACATATAGGACTGTTTCCATTAACGTTGTACGCTTTGCACCATACATCCGCTGCATCACGTGGCTGCGGCA
>CAIRTM010000019.1 GCA_903881505.1 uncultured delta proteobacterium
CGGATTTCATGGCTCATATTGGCCAGAAACTCGCTCTTGGTCATATTGGCGATTTCGGCCTGAACGGCCATTTCGTTGGCGCGGGTTATGGCCTCTTCAAGATTGCGGTTGGCGGCTTTAAGATCCTCTTCAGCGCGTTTACGCTCGGTAATGTCCACGAAACATTCAAGCAGTTTAACCTGCCCGTTCAACCGGACAAGCTTTACGGTTTTGAGTATCGGCAGCCGGCTGTTATCGGCCCGGAGCATCTCACGCTCTGAATTATCGATCGTCTGGCCCAGATCACAGACAGGGCAGACTTTTTTATCGGCCGGGCATAACACCTCGTAGCAGTAGCGTCCCACAAGCGCCTCCACCGTTGTTCCGGCAAGCTGGGCGACATGCTCATTAACGCGCTCAATGATCCGGGTTTCCGGATCGATGATAATTACGCCCGCGGGAAGCGTGTTGAGCAGCGCGCGCTGCTCAGCTTCGCTTTCCAGCAGCTTCTCATAGATGCGCTTGCGCTCGGTTATATCTTCCTTGATCGCCAGAAAATGGGTAATGCGCCCCTGAGAATCCAGTATAGGGGATATGATCGCTCCTTCCCAGTAGAGATCGCCGTTCTTCTTTCTGTTATGGAATTCGCCGCGCCACTGTCCGCCGGCTGTGATGATTTTCCACAGGCCGGCATACACCTCCGGCGGTGTTTCGCCTGATTTGAGAATGCGCGGATTTTTACCGGCAACCTCATCAAAGGCATACCCGGTTGTTTTGGTGAACATGGGATTCACGTACTGGATATCACCGGCGGTGTCGGTAATAACGATCAGCGCGGGACTCTGTTCAACTGCCTTGGAGAGCTGGCGCAATTTTTCATCGGCACGCATGCTCTCGGTCACATCCTGCATCAGGGCGGCCGACTGCTCGACGCTGCCGTCATCGTCACAACGGTGAATCACATACTCATGGATATAGCGCACCTCTCCGTCCGGTCGAATGATGCGATAGTCGCTTTCAATGGCCACGGTTTCACCGGACACTGCGGCCCATCTGTCCGCAACAGCATCGTAATCATCCGGATGCACAAGGCGGCTGAAATCGGTATAGCTAAGCGGGGCGCCCTGTCTGAGACCCATGATCCGGTAGGCCTCATCAGACCAGGTGAACTTCTGGGTTGCGACATCGAAAACCCAGACGCCGATATGGGCAAGCTGCTGGGCTTCTTCAAGGAGACTTCTGTTCGACAGAAGTTCCGACTGAACTCGGCAGCGCTCGGCAAGTTCGTGAGAAAGAGCGCTCTCCATCTCCCGACGCTCGGTAACATCCTCAGCGCATACAAGCAACGCCGTGCGCTCCTCAACCTCTATCAAGGCCCCGGAAAGCCTCAGTGTGCGCGTGAGCCCCGGTTTGGAGACCATGCTGATTTCAAAACCTCTACATCCTTTTTGCGCCAGCACAAACTGTTTGAACTGCCGCAGCGCATCGGTATCGCGGAACAAGTCTGCTTGTATGCCGCTTCGCCCGGTGATTTCTTCACGACCGTATCCCGACAGTTTTTCAAATGTGGCGTTGACATCCAGAAAAACATCGTTATCAAGATCGATGATCGCGATGCTGACCGGACTGTTATTAAATGCCGTAAGAAATTTTTCCCGGCTCTGGCGCAAATCCTCTTCAGAGCGAACACGCTGCGTGATATCGCGCACAATGATAACCACCAGAAACGTGTCGCCCTGCTTCACAAAATCGGATGTGATTTCGGAAACAAACTCGGTCCCGTCCTTTTTCAGGCCGACACCCTGTGCTTTCATGGCCGGTTTTTCGGTCAACGTGCCGCGTATGGCGGATAAAAGCATCGCACGGTGCGCAGCCCGCCTGCGCTCGGGCAAAATAAATGTGCAATCCCGGCCGAGGGCTTCCTCGCGGGTATAGCCGTACAGCATCTCGGCCGCGCGGTTCCAGAGGATAACCGTGCCATCACTGCCGGCTGCCATGATGGCATCACCGGCGTTCTCCAGAACAGAATGCAGCAGTTCCTGGTTCTCACGCAATTCTGTCTCGGCGGTCTTGCGATGCGTAATGTCAACATCAAATCCGACCAGCCCGCATATGTCCTTACCATCGTAAATAGGCGCCAAAATGTGCTGAAAAGCGCGTTTGCGCCCATCGATTTCGTACTCCGCCTCACAATCGACCGATTCACCGGAAAAAGCGCGGCGCTGGCTCTCACGCCAGAGATCAAGATAGCTTTGCGGTATATCGGCATCCTCAAGCCTCTTACCCAGCAGGCTTCCCCAGTGCCGCACAACGGCCGGGTTTTCCATAATGCAGCGTCCCTGCCTGTCGCAGGCCCAGAAATCAACGGGTGTATTATGCACGACAGAGCGCAGCAGCGACTCGCGATCCCGGAGTTCAGCAGCGGTTTTTTCAAGCTCGGCATGTTTGCGCGAGACCTCCCCGAACATCCGTGCAATACATACAACACCCAGCAGAAACAGAAATGATATGAGCAGCGTAAGCACTTCGCCGGCGGCAAGCTCCCTGCCGGACTGCATGAATTCCCCGATAGTTGATGCGCGCCTCGCGACAACAAGCAGCGCCGACAGAGCGATGAGCAGCCACGGCAGCCTGTGCGGAGCGCGGCGAACCTCAAGCAACGCGATGCCGGCCGCTATGGCCTGAAGAACAATACCCGCGATATAGACCGTCGCATTCATGCGAGCCCCATGTCATAAGAAAAAGTTCAAGGTTCGAAGGTTCAAGGTTTAAGGTTAACACCCGAAAAGCCTGTTCAAGGTGGTTAACCTGGAACCTTTGAACATTGAACCATAAACGCTAGAGAATTTATCTTTTTTCTATATCCTTTTTAAAAAGAAGAAGTTCACCCGTTCGTGGTGAGCTTGTCGAACCATGAACGGGTTTCAGTAGTATATGCCTTGTCCGCCCACCCTTCGACAGGCTCAGGGCGAACGGACGATGTTGTCTCGCAGGCTATACTATTTAGTTAAATGCCTTAGTCTCTCTCTTGCCCTGCAAAGTGAAACGAAAGCATGCACCCTTGCCGATCCCGTCGGATTCAACCCGGATACTGCCGCCGTGTTCGGCGACGATGCGTTTGACTAACGCCAGGCCCATGCCAGTGCCTTCATAGGACGGGTCGATCTTTTCAAACAGATTAAAAACGCGTGCCTGATACCGTGGATCGATGCCCATGCCGTTATCGCGGACGAACACCTCGGGTACGCCCTGCACGTTCTCAAATCCGATCTCAATAAACGGGTTGGGCTGATCACCCATGAATTTCACGGCATTGTCAAGCAGGTTCTGGAACATATCCACCAGACGCGGCCGGTCGCCTCTCAGCAGCAGCGGCTCAAGCGTCACCTTCACCTTGACACCGCGCTCGGCCATGCGGCCGGCAACCGCTGTCATGGCATCCTTGACGACTGACTGCAGCGGGACGATAACAACAGGATTATCAAGGCGGCCGATACGGGTGAACACCAGCAGTTCATCGAGCATTCTGGTCATTTTATCGGTCGCCCCGCGCATAAAAGCAATATCCTTGCATATCCGGCAGGAATCGCGCGCTTCCATGTCTTTTTCAAGATAACCCATAAAGGTCTTGATCGTCACCAACGGGCTGCGCAGATCATGCGACACAGCGTATGAAAAATGGGAAAGTTCTTCGTTGCGTGCGTGCAGTTTTTTCTCAAAGCGGTCGCGAGCAAGCCGGGCGCTCAATATAGGGGCAATATGGTCGGCAATGCCCTGCAGTTGCTGCACATCGGCATCCGTATAATCCCCGGCTTTATTGGCGACCTGTAAAAGACCGATAACCTCGCCCCCCAGCTTAACAGGCAAGGAAATATGCCGGCTGATCACGACATGGCCATCGGGCAATTGGATGGAAGGCTCATTGGAGAACATGATTTTTTTCTGACGTAAGGCACGGGGCCAGCTGCTGTCACCCCAGCTTTCCATGGGAAATCGTATGGTTTTATCAGGCACGTAACACTGGTAATCGATTTGCCGAGTCAGGGTAGGCACAATCAGGGCGCCGTCCGTATCGATATAGCCGAAAACGCCCAGGGGGCTCTTCATCACGTCAAGCACCACCGTCAGGACTTGATCATATATGTCCTCATCGGCAGCCGTAAGGAAAATGGTAGATATCCTGGCCAGGATGCCCAACGCTTCTTCGTTTTTCTTGCGCCCGGTAATATCGTTGAAGAAAACCAGCGCCCCGTGGGAACCGTTATACAGGAACGGTACAGCCGATACCTCGGCGATAAACTGCGAGCCGTCATTGCGCAGGCAGTGCTCTACGGCCTGCTCAACCGGCAGCTGTTTCTCGTTCAACAATGCAATGCGCTTTAAAACCTGGGCATGATAGTCGGGGTGGAAGCGTTCCAGGACAGGCTGACCGATCAGCCGTGATGCAGAGTCGACACCGAACATTGTAGCGGCATATTCATTCAGGTAGGCAAAACGGTGATCGGTCTGTATAAAAATTCCGGCGGGCACATTTTCAACAACAGCGCGGAAACGCTCCTCGCTGTTTCTGAGAGAGACCTCGGCACGGGCGCGTTCTTCAGATTCCAGATGATTTGCCACATACGCAGCCAAAGTCTGGGCAAACTGCTCTTCTTCAGGGTCCCACCGACGCTTTTCGCCAACCTGTTCAAAACTGAGCAACGCCACGAGACGACCGCCGCGCCACACCGGCGCATCCAGCAGGGACTTGATTCCGGCTTCGTTAAAATAGTGTAGGGGAATATCGCGCGTGCGCGGGTCCTGCAGCACATCCTCAGCCGCTATGACCTGGCCCGTTTTGTGACTCGCCGTATATTGCGCAAAATCTGATGCGTTCAGCACCTGCTCGCTGCTATGCTCTTCAAGGATCGCATCGTAGAGATCAAGACAGACAATGCGGCTGTAATCTTCGCTGTAGCGCCAGATGCTTGCCCGCCGTACAGCCATGCTGCGGGCGGCGATTTCGGTAATATCGCCTATACTGTGCGCACGGGATGCACCCTGCTGTGAGACGGAACCAAGAAGCCCTCTGATACTGGCAGCGAAGAGCTGTTGCCGTCGCATCCTGCGTCTGGTCTCGGAGAGGCGCTGCTGACGCCAGAAGAGTGCCAGCCCGAGCCCGAGGATCAGCACCAGGAAGGCAACCTGCATGAATGCGGCCCGCAGCCGCGCCCGCAAAGGAGCGTAGACTTCCTCGATATCCATCCGGTTCACCATCTTCCACGGCAGGCGCGGGATTCCGCGCACATCAGCAATCACGGGCCTGCCGCGATAGTCGACTCCTTCAAAAACACCTGTCTGACCGAGGGCTGCGCGAACAGCCGGCGTTTCAGTCTGTGTAAGCGGAACATGCAGTCGCAGGGCTGCTTCCTTGTTGAACCGGAGTTCATTCAAAAAAAGCACAGTATCTCCGTCCCTGCGGACAAGGAGTGTTTCAGCCGTGCTGCTGGGCGTGGGCCAGCGTTTCAGCAGCGGGCAAAGATACTGGCCGGCATCGATATCAAAAATAACAAGCGCCAGCGGCCGGCCCTGATCGTAGACAGGCCCGGCAACAGCAAGGTGAATATGGCGGGCGGGCATATGGGAATGCAGATCGATGAGAACGGGCGCGCCTGAACGAAAAATATCTGCGGCGGCATGGGTGACCTTCTCACAGCTTAAAACAGCCCCGCGAGGAGAAGCCAGCTGCTGCGCTGCCTGAGCATCGAGCAGGAAAACATGTTCATATCCGTACCGCAATTGATACAAATCGAGCCATTCCTGCAAACTGGCATGTGTCTCCGTACGGCCGTAGTCAATCTGTCGCTGCACGGTCTGAATAAACACGGGATTTTCGCACAGCACTTTCATGTCGGCGAATCGTTCGGAGCGCCACTGCGTCAGTTCGGCCACCTTGGATTCAGCGATAGCGGAAAGCCGTTCAGAAACGCTTTGAAGAAAATCACGCTTCTGGCCCTGGAAAGTATGATAGCCGGCAACAATGATGCCTGCGGAAAAAATCAAAAAAACAGCAATGAGGATTAACGGCGGAGAGCTTTTGTGCGCAGGGTCTTTTCGCATGCGGGATAGTCCTTTTCCCGCCGGGCCTTCAAACAGACGGGGTTGCAAAACACCAAAACTGCACATAAATGTTTATTGCGCCCCACTATAGTACCGCTGAAACAAAAGGGCAAATAATTTTTAGTCCGAAGTTCGAATCTGGAGAGAAAAATAGTTTGGAGTTGGGAGTTCGGAGTAAACACGAAAGATTCATTTTTTGCAACTCCAAACCCCACACCCAGACACCGAACTCATTACTCCGAACTAACCGCGCTCCGAACTCCGAACTCCAGACTCCGCACTGAAGCGCCATTCAGCGCTGCGCCGCAGAAGCCGCAGATCTTCCAGTCTTTTTCAACTGCCATCTGGCACTTCTCGCAGGTGTCCTGCTTGAAAGAGCCGCAGTAGGGACAGAAAAGCACCTTGGCATCGATCATTTTATTGCAGCCGGGGCATTCGCGCTCATGCAGGATCTGCGGGCCGACCACGCGCAGCAGCTCATCAAGGGTTGTTTCACCGTTTTTGACCTTGAGCGCTCCGTCCTCAATGAGCGTTTTCATGCCGGCCGAACGCGCCAGTCGCAGCATTTCAGCCTCCTTGTAATGGCTGCTGATGATATGACGGAAATCCTCATTCATGACAAACAGCTCATAAACACCCGTGCGGCCGACATAGCCGGTATTATCACAGCGCCGGCATCCTACGGACCACAGCACTTTTGCAGGCAGATACCCTTCAGGAATCTTCAGCAGATTGAGCTGTTCGGCATCGGGTTCGGTTTCGACACGGCAATGGGGACACAGCCGCCGCACAAG
>CAIRTM010000020.1 GCA_903881505.1 uncultured delta proteobacterium
CACACAAGTAATACGTGGCCGGCTGCCATATGCAGGCAGCGTGCTGCAGTGCTGGCGATAATAAACGTGCGCTTCACAATGCCCCATGGTGTAAGTTGAAAAAAGTAAAAACATCAAAGCATTAATTGGCAGTTTGCGCAATGTGTTTTTGCGTTTAGCTAAACATGATGGGCATTATATACAAGGGCCGCCCGATGGATGCGGCGGCCCTGAGTGTTCAGTCATGCGGCACACGTCTTCGCCTGAAGGCGTGTGCCCTGCTTTCTAGTCGCGGGCAAAGGCTCCCTGTGCTTCTTTTTCGAGATCGAGGTATTGCGTTTTTTCAGTCGTGATCCCGACGCCCAGGATTGTGCCGCCCTTGAATTTTCCGGGCTTCGTGTACAAGCTGCTGACAGGGTCACCGCTCAGGTATCCAACGCGCTGCCCGCCTCCCAGTCCGAACTTGCCGATCTGGGTCCGCATGGGCCCTTCGGCGACCACCTTGTCGTTCACATAGAGTTTGGTGCGGCCGATTGATTCCTGGTGCTCTCCGGCCTTCTCCCGGATAAACTCCATGCCGAGCGCGTACTTGCCGGGCTTCAGCTCAGGAGAGACGAAGACCTGCTCCGGTTTGATGCCGAGGAAGTTATAGACGTAGTAAAACTTCTTGTCCTTGATAAAGAGCGTATGGCCGCCGAAGCGGGAACCTATCTGGAAGATGACGCCCGAACACTTCGCATCGGTGATTTCCACATCCGCGATGATCTTGTAGGAGCGGCCACGGATGTTGGCTGCCACGCCTTCCGGCACCATCGTATCGGGATAGTAGATATTGCGCTCGCGTATCGGCTCCTCTGAGGGGCGCTCGATGTTGAGCTGTTCAAGAGCGGTCCGGTCGTCAAGCGGCAGCACCAGGTTCTTATCCGCTTCCTCGAACCAGGCCTTGATCAGGGCCTGCAGCTTCTCCGGGTGCTCCTTGGCCAGGTTCTTCGATTCGGCGCGATCCACGTCCACATTATAGAGTTCCCACTGGTCCTTGTCGAAGTGCCCCTTGCCCGTGATGGGGGCATGAAGCGCTACGGCCTTCCACCCGTCTTCCCACATGGCGCGGGTGCCCAGCATGGCGTAGTACTGGCGGTGCTTTTTGGTCGGGTCGTCGGGCTTGGCGTCGAAGGTATAGCGCATCGAGACGCCGGAAAGCGGATACTGCTTTACTCCCTTGTATACAGCCGGCATCTTCAGCCCGGTGATCTCCAGGAGGGTCGGCACGAAGTCGACTGCGTGGTGATACTGGTTGCGCACCTCGCCCCTGGCCTTGATGCCCCTGGGCCACGAGATGACGAGCGGATCAGCCGTGCCGCCGGCATATTCCGAATAGCGCTTGAACATCTTGTAGGGCGCAGACGTGGCGGCGGCCCAGCCGGTCGGGAAATGCTCGTAGGTGTCAGGCCCGCCCAGCTTGTCCAGCAGCTTCATGTTCTCGGCCAGGTCGTCGGGATATCCGTTGAAGAACTTGTTCTCGTTGACCGAACCGTTGGGCGTGCCTTCGCCCGAAGCGCCGTTGTCGGCGCAGTAGAAGATGATGGTGTTTTCAAGCTGCCCGGTCTTCTCCAGATAGTCGACGATGCGGCCGACCTGGGCATCGGTGTACTCGGAGAACCCCGCATAGACCTCCATCATGCGAGAAAAGAGCTTCTTCTCTTCGGGCTTGAGCGAATCCCAGGGCCGCACGAAATCCGCCGGATTCGCGATCTCCTCCGGCAGGGGGTTGAAGGCGGTCAGCTCGGTGCCCGGCGGGATCACGCCCTTTTCGATCATGCGCGGCAGCACCCATTTCCGGTAGGCGTCGTAGCCGTCGTCGAACCTGCCCTTGTACTTGTCAATGTAGTCCTGCGGGGCCTGGTGCGGGGCATGGTTGGCGCCCGGATTGAACCACATGAACCAGGGCCGCGAGGGATTGCTTGCCTTCTGGTCGCGGAGCATGGCTATCGCGTTGTCGGCGAGATCTTGCGAGAGATGATAGCCTGCTTCCGGGCTGGACGGCGGTTCGATAAACCGGTTGTCCTCGACAAGCTCCGGGTACCACTGGCTGGTCTCGCCGCCAAGAAATCCGTAGAAGCGATCGAACCCCTTCTGGAGCGGCCATAGTTTGCGGCTTGCACCCGGGGCGATATCCTGCTCGGGAACATTGTGGTTCTTGCCGAGCCAGAACGTGCTGTAGCCGTTGTCCTGCAAAATCTCCGGCAGGGTGGCGCACTGGTCCGGGATGCGGCCGTGCGCGCCCGGGAACCCGTTGGCCGCTTCCGTGATGGCGGCCATGCCGTTGAGATGGTGGTTGCGGCCGGTCAGGATCGTCGATCGGGTTGGCGAGCTCAGGGCGCAGGTATGCCACTGCGTGTAGGTGAGGCCGTTCGCCGCCAGCTTGTCCATGGTGGGCATGTTGATCCGGCCGCCGTAGGGCGACCAGGCCGCCTGGCCCGTGTCGTCATAGAGCACGATCAGGATGTTCGGAGCACCCTCGGGCGCTTTCTTAGGGGTGTAGGGCGCCCAGTCCGGCCTTGAGTCCCGGACGTCGAGCTTGACAACACCCTTGAATTCCGGCGGAGCGCTTGCGGGCGCGGCCTTCTGCCCCCCCGCTGCCAGCGTGCCGAGCGCCAGCGGCGCAAGTCCCAGTGCGGTAACCTTGAGTGCTTTTTTCATGGGTCTCCTCCTCGTGCTTAATTGTTCCTGCTTAGGTGCGTGCCGCAAAGCGCTATGATACACGGTTACGGTTCCACGCAGCCCTGCAGCTTTTTCTCCGTGCACAGGACGTAGCCAATCCGTTTGGCCCAGTATTTGAGGGCTTCGTCGGCATTGTACCAGCTGCTCCACAGCTCCGTGACATCCTTGCCGCCCACGCGACGGTCAAGCGCCGCACCCAGCAGCTCGCCGGTCACAGCGTCGGTGTACTTGATCTCCGTGGTTATCTCGCCCACGCCCGATTGTTTGCCCACGGCGGCAAGCTTGATAACGCTGAGGCCCATGCCGATCGGTATGAAAGTCGAAAGGGTATTGCGGACCGGCTTTGCCGAGTCGGCGTCGATGATCGCCCACTGGACCCTCATGGTGCCCGGGCCGGGGGTGTTGACGATCGTGACGTACTTTTTCAGCTCGTCGGTCAGGTACACATAGGCGTTGTTGGCAAGTGTCTGAAAGCTCTCCATTTCACTTGTGCTCAGCTCGCCGTCCTTGGAGATCATGACCGGGTCGATGATCGCTTTGGTGTACTTCTTGGCGTCAAAGCCCGGCTTCACATAGCGGTACAGGGCCTGGTCGCCTTCGCCCTCTTTGAGAATACTCGGATTGACCAGCGGTGAGTTTTTGGCATCCAGGTCCACGCTGCGCGCCTGATAGCTCCCTGCGCAGCCGCCGAGCAATACGAGAGCGCACAGCCCGGCCAGTGCCATACATACAATCTTTTTTTTCTTTTCCATGGTCTTTGTCCTCCTTTGGTTGCTGTCAAAAAAATATGGATTTCTGGATTTATTGTACCGAAAAAAGGCTCCTCTGCCTGTTAAAAATCTGCAGACCAGGCCCTGCGGATATTTTTCGTATTGCCGCGTGCAGGGGACTTTCCAAGCCCCCTTTGGCAAAGGGGGGTGGGGGATTTGCCGGAAGAATTAAATCCCCCTGTATCCCCCTTTTTTAAAGGGGGAAATCGCCTCATGCCGCGCCATGGCAGTGGCAGAACCTTCTCAAAGCGTGTCACGTCGCAAAAAGCTTTTAGGTTTGTTTTATCTACATAAAAATCAACTTTTTGTACAACAAACCCAGAAGATCCAAACATATAAACACGATACTTACTTATCAGGGTGAATCTGCGTAATCTTCGACCCCTGGATACCGATACCGGCCATCAGGCCCTTCTGGTTGAAAAAGAATACGTAAATATCGTCCTTGGCGGTCGAGGTGGTCAGGGCCCGCGCCGCGCCTTCATCCACGACCACGATGTTCGGGCCGACACCGATCTCCCAGCCCTCGCTCTTTTTGAGATAGTCAAGGGCCTTGTCGGTCATGAAAAACATGGCATAGCCCAGCGTTTGCGCGCCGATCTGCAATCCGTACGAAGCGGCAGCGGTATTGTAATACCCGACCGTTTTGCCGCCTTTGCGCAGGGCGCCCGTGCCGTATTGGCCGCCGACGATGAACCCTGCTTTCATGACGTTCGGGAACACGAGGACACCCTTGGCCACTTTGGACAGCTCCTTCGCGGCAGACGTCGTTGCATAGAGTTTTGCAATTGCCGTATCGACATCACGGTCAATATCGGTGGCGGTTTCCGCGCATGCTGTCGAAACGCCCAGAAACATCACCGCCGACGCAACAATTGAAACGACTGTCTTTACTCCCAATTTGTTTTTCATTGTGCTTACCTCGCTTGTAATGTTGTTTGAATGGCCTGCAGTTTGACAGCGCACAGCACCGGCCCGCTGCGAAACATCTGCACGACGCATCAGCCTCCCCGGGCTCTCAATAGATTTTTGCCGGGCATGTCCGCCGCCCTTGACCCAAACGGCTTACTGCCCGAGCTGCGAGAGTGCATACTGCAGCGGCGCGCTTGAGGCCCTGATAAGGCCGCCTACGGGATTTCCCATTTCCAGGACCAGAAAAACCGAGCCGGAAACCGCGAGCGCGCAGAGCGCAAGAGCGGCAATAACCGTCGCGTTGCGGGGCGCGAGCAGCCCAAAGCCGCCGAACAAAATGCAGAGCCAGAATGCCAGCACAATCAGGAACGGCATCGGAAGCTGCGTTCTGACCTGCGCGAACACCAGCCAGCGCATGGCCATCAGATCGCGGCCGATTTGCTGCGCCTGCGCCTTGCACTCGCGCTGGGCATCTGTCTGTGGAGAGAGTTTGCCTATTTCCCCCCAGAAAGATTCAACCGCCCGCAGCCTCTCCGGCGTATCAATGTTGATCGCTGGGGCAGCATGTTCAGGCCACGTCGCGCGCAGCCTGTCAATGATGAGCTGTTTGAACTGCTCACGGATCGGCTTCGTCTCCGGCCCGTAACGGGCAAGCGCCCGGTCAAGCTGAATGCAGTTGGCGGCGCTTTGCTGAATCTCGGTGTTGCTCAGGTCAAAGGTAGTCTTGGCCGACGAGGTCAGCAGTCCCAGCACAAGGGCGGCCAGCGTGGCGATCAGCCCCATGGAAAGCTTTATGACTTCCTTGGAGCCATCGCTGAGATGATGCTCGGGCAGCATCGAGTTGATTATGATGCCGGCAAAGGCGCATACGGAGACGCAGGCCAATACGATCAGGGAAATTGCGGATGGACTCATGTTTGTAAACCGCCTTAAAAGTACACATCTGTGCCCGTGAACACGGTTCGCTTAAAACTTCCACACGACATTCAGATTGAATGCACTGACAAAATTTTTCGAGTACTTACCCTTCACGTCTCCGCGCAGCTCGCCGCCCTGCTTGTCGACGCGCGCGGTGCCGCAGTCGATGAGCTCGTAGGCGCCGCCTATCGTTATATCGCTGGTGATGTCATACTGCAGGCCGGCGGCGTAGCGGTACGCCCGGTCGAGCGGCAGCGTTGGCGAGCGGTCGTAATCGTGCTTTATGGGCGAGGTGTCGTATGAGATGCCCGTGCTCGCTGTCCACTTGGGCGTGAAGCGGTACTGCGCGCCCAGGGCAACGTGGTACGTGTCGTGGTAGTTCAGGTCCGCAGTTAAACTCCCGGAGCCGCTGAGTGAAATCTCGGGCTTGCCGAAGGCGCTCCAGTCCTGCCAGCCCAGGTTGCCGCAGACGGAGAACCTGTCCGTGAGCCGGTGCCAGAAGCTGAACATGACCGCCTGCGGGATAACCGTATCAATGCCCAGGGTCCTGCGCGGACGCTTTTTCAGCAATTCTTCGACCACCGGGCCCTCGTTGCGTATGTCCGGCTTGTCTGAAAAGTTTAAATCGACTTCGGATCGGTAGGTAAGGCCGAAGCGGGTTTTCTTGCTCAGCTCGAATAAAATCCCCAGGTTGTAGCCGTAGCCGATATCCGTGTCCTCATACGTGAGGCGGCCGTCGGCACGGCCCGGCACCAGCGTGTTGATGGCGGTCTTGTTATACATTTTCGCGCCCACCGCGCTGACGCCGCCGCCGATGGACACATACTCGTTCAGCCTGTAGCCGATCGATGGATTGACGGCGGCCGTCACGAGGCTTCCGTCCTGCACATAATAGCGGCCCGACCAGTGGTCGCCGTAGTCAAGGCCCAGGCCAAAATAGGACCCCGCCGCTATGCCCAGCCGCAGCCGCTCGTTCACGCAGTGCACATACGCGAAGCTGCCGTTGGGCGTGAAATAGCCCGCGTTGCCGCCGCCACCGCCGCCGTAGGTCGAATTTTCAACGCGGAACGTGGAGGCAAGCGATATGCCCATGAATCCGGTCTCGAGCTGGTTGCGGTCCAGCACGGTCATGGCGGCCGGATTGCCGCCTGCGGTCGAAGCGTCAAGGGCCGAGGCGGCGCGGCCGGCATTGGCCATGCCCATGTCGGGCATGGCGCCCTCGTACATCCACAGGCCGGCGGCATGCACTGCCGAAACAGTGCCCAGCACTGCCAGCGCGGCAAGCACAACGATTACAGGACGACAAAAACAACGACAAACAGAGCGAAAAATTTTCTGCCGCATCGGCATCCCTCCCTGAAAAACATGCCTTTGCCGGTATACCTGCAGACTACCCCCGGCATATATGCTTACCAGCACCGCAGCACGGGCCATCACACCTGATGTTTCAGGTCCCGTGCGTACGGACAGAACCGCTTATCGCAATCCCGATTCTTCAGCCGTTCCACAGCCGCACCGCGTGTAGAGCCCTGCAGACAAGATCAATCTGTCGTGGTTGCTTTACTTTACACGCGCGTCCGGCCGGGGATAGTAGCGCAGGAGCGCCTGAACCGCGTCGCTGCAGCGCTGCTGCTTGCGCTCCTCAGGCAAGCCGGTATCGAGTTCGGCCATGATCGCGCCGCGCCAGAGCAGGTGTTCAGAGCGGCGGTCAACGACATCCAGCACCAGGACGCCGCGTTTGTACTGCAGGTCGGTTTTCATCTCGAAAAGAGCGGGATCGATCAGATCGCCGTATGTCCGGTTCAACTCCTCGGCGCTGATTTCCCCTGCGGCAGCCACAGCGTAGCTGACCAGGATATCCGGCTCGGACTCGGAAAACACCAGGCCCTTGCGGGTAAATTCCGCACGCATGGCAGAATGCAGACGTTCATCGATGGCGCTTAAGGACGTTTGCGCAGAAGGCGGTACCTTAAGAAGCGCATATCCCCATCCGAATGAGCCGGCAACGGGCGGAGTATCTTTTTCGAGCACCATGATATGCAGGGAAGGATGTTCAAGCCCGGTCAGCGGCCCGGTGCCCAGGGGCTGCGGGGCTGCCGGGCAGCCCGGCAGGCACACAGCCAGTCCTAACAAAACCGTAACAAGGAGGAAATGTTTCATGGCATGGCCTTCTGCCCGGACGACGTAATGCCGTTCGGCTGCCGGGGAGCTGACAGCTCCTGAAGAATTAAATTATGGATGGTCTCCGACATGCGCATGTCGCCGGTTACGCCAACCCGGATGCTTGCTTCGGTTGACTGCGCATCAAGTGTTTTCAGCCTGAGGCGCACCTCGGTTGCCTCGCGCGTCCTGGCAGTCAGCTCCCCCGAGAGCGCATCGAATGAGCCTGAAATTTCGCTCAGCAGCGCCCGCTCGAACGCCCGGCGCGAGGCTGACCAGACCGTTTGCACATCGCCCTGATACCGGGTTTTAAAATCACCGTTAAAAAAAATGACTGAGACAGCGGCAGTCGCGCCCGTTGCCACGGCGCTGCCGGCCTTACCCACGCCGGTCACAACGGCCTCGCCCGTTTTGTACACCGCATAGCCTGCAAAGCCGACCACGCCGGCTACCGCAACCAGGCCTGCGCCGATAATCTGGCAGCCGCTGAGCAGGCACACGAGCGTCACGCAGGCAATGAGCTTTGCTGCCTGCCGGCGTACGCCACCTCGTCGTTGCTGTCGTGCCATTACTTCGCCCGCTCTTCGGCCAGCCGCTCGCGCAGTTTCGCGGCCCAGAAGTCGAAGGCATTTTTCACCGTGCGCCAGTCATTGAATTTATCGCCCTCGCCCGTGACCTTCGCGCCCGTGCGGCGGTCGACCGCCGCGAAAAGCCTCTTTCCTGTCACGCTGTCAAGCATCTCTGCCTCAACCCCGACGCTGCCGGTAAAGGCCCACTCGCCCGTTCCAAGCGCGACAAGACCGCTGAGCGCAAGCCCGATGGGGACAACCGTCGAAATGGTATCCAGCGTGACATTGGCGTCTTCAGCCTCGGTGATGGCGGTTCGCAGGCGTGCAACCCCGGGACCGGCCGTGTTCACCAGTTTATAGTCCTTTGCAAGCTGTTGCCGAATTGCCGCATCGGCATAGTTGAGAATCTTCTGCCGGTCTTCAGGTGTCAGCTTGTCCATTTCGTGTTTTCCTGAGGCGTAGAGTTTGACCGGGTCCATCATAATGGCCGTATAGGCCTTAAAGTCCGCCTGCGGATTTATATACAAAAGCCGCGCCCTCCCCTCCCCGCCTTCCTTGAGCATAGAATAGTCACCCAGAAAGGTCGTTGGGGTAACATTCCGGGACTGATACGTAGCGCACGCGGCCAGCATGCAGACAAGGACGACAGCTGCGCACAGCAGTACCTCATTTCGACCGTACTTTTTCATTTGCATCTCCCTTCCCTAGTTGTATTCATTGCATTTTCGGAAGCCATCGGCTGAGCAGTTCCTTCAGCCGGCCGTTCTGATGCCAGGCCGCAATAAAGCGGTTGGCACCGGCGAGCAGTTCCGCGTCATCCTTGCGCACCGCCCAGGCAATGCCCTCTTCGGTGATAAGAAACGGCAGTGCTGTCAGCCCCTGCGCCTCATACTGCGAGGCATACCACCATATCACGGGAGCATCATGCATAAAAAGGTCCGCGCGTCCGTTAAGAACGGCCTTCACGCCCTTTTCCGGGTCTTTAAACGCGATATTTTTGGCGAAAGGAAAGTACTGCCGCGCAACGATCTCGCCGACCGTGCCCTTTTCCGTGCCGAGACGCACGGGAACGCTCAGCAGTACTGTGCGGCCGGGAAAGCGCAGGGCCTGCCGGTTGGTCGTCAGGGCCGCCTGGCCGCTGCGCATATAGGCATCGGTAAATGAAACACGCACCGAGCGGCTCTCGGTGATTGTCATGCCCGACATGATGATATCGATCCGGTTGTCGACAAGCGCGGGAATCAGGTCCTCCCAG
>CAIRTM010000021.1 GCA_903881505.1 uncultured delta proteobacterium
AATGCTCCGGGCTGAAATGATTCACCCAGTCACCGGCCACCCCTTTTCGATAATGGCTTTTTACATCTTCTTCTCCATTGGTGCGGCCGCGGGCGATGCTGGAAAATCTGTTTTTGAAAATGTATCCCAGCAGGTTGTCAACGGGTATCTTTCTCCCCGCCATGGTAACGGGAATCAATCTGGTGCCCTTAATGTGGATTGCGGCCGCCGAGGCGACAGCGTGAATAAATCTGCGCGTAAAGGTCGGGGCTGTGTCCACCAGCCCCAGGAAGGACAGGGCTTGTACCATCGTCTCGTATGGCGAGCCGATCATGTCTTCCATTTTCATTTCCAGCACATTGTCCTGGTGATAATTCCAGTTATACAGGGCCTCGAACTCCTGCATGCGGAATTTCATTTCGAGCAGCAGGCCTTCTTCTTTGCCGACCTTTTGAAGCTGCGCCCTGTGGGCGGCAAGTTCAGGCCATCCCGCGGTGGGATGGGAATAGAGGTGGGAAAAATAGGCTGAAACGACAATATCCCTCGGGTCGCGGATAACATGAAAGCCCGCGCAGTTTTCAAGGCCTTTTGCAAATTGAAAATCGGCATTTATGTAGGATAAAAAATCAATGCGTTTTCTTTTTACAAACGCATTGAGCCCCTGCGCGAAGACTGCCGGATTAAACCGGGGGCTGTCCACAATCCGGAACTTCAGGTTAAGCTCACGGCATACCGCGCGATTTATCAGGGTGATCCACGTGCTTGCGCATTTATGGTGGCCGAAGTATGCAAGCAGGGGTTTCTGTTTTTTCATGGGCTTTTTTGTACGGGAGCAGCGCAGCCTGAAAGCGACGGTTTGGTTTTAAATTACTGAAAGCGGGCTGTGCTTGTCAAGGGTGTAGACCTGACCCAGCTACCTCCGGTAGCCAGTCCGCCGTGCAAGCCGTGGTTAGGCCTGTCAGATGTCGCTGTCAATTAGGAACCGCTGAAGCATCGGCTCGCCGACTTTCCAGGTCGCATCCCACGAAGAAGCAGGGCCTTCGTAGATAATTGTGTAAAACGTACCAGTGGCCTCGTTGCCGATTGCCAAATTATGGGTTATAAAGTCGCCCTGTTTTGGGTCTTTATTAAGAAGCACGACTCCAAACGCCTTGAATGGCCCCATTTCCGTTGCCCATGGTTCCTTCCTTACTTCCTTGCTCCGCGCTGCTGTTTGTATGTATTCGTTCGCATATTGAACGGGAGACATGCCCTTCTTCTTTGGAATGTTCGGGACAATGTTCACAGAGAGACCGGTGATGAACTTTCCACTCTTTTCGATATCTTCTTTTGTTATGAAATAGCCCCACGTTTCACCCTTCTGCATTTTCTTGACGAACCATCCGTTAGGTTTCAGGAACGCGCTCTTTGTTTCCTCAAAGACCGTCCAAGAGTAACCCTCCGGTGCTGGAGGAAGCGACGTCTCAAGGGCGTAAACAGGGCACGCGATAAGCAAAGAAGAAAGTATTACTAGGACCGTCTTCATCATCGTCTTCCTTTCAAGTGCTTGTGGCCGAACGCAGCGGTCAGCCGAAGCAGAAGGCGGTCGGCTGAAGTGATTGTTCGCTTCAGCGGTAAACATCTTTTCGATGCCCTACTTTCACCACCCAAACTGTCAGCTCTTTATCATGGATAGAATAGATGATCCTGTATAGTCCCTGGCGGATGCGATATCTTTCCTGCCCTGTAAGTTTTTCGCAGCCCGGGGGCTTCGGATCTGTTGCAAGAGCTTCAATGCGAAAGAGGATTTTCTGAAGATCTTTTTTGGGTATTGTGCGGAAGTCTTTTTCAACAGACGCTTTAAAATAAATTTTATATTCGGCCATTTGTTTTCAGCCTCTTTATCAACGCTTCATAGCTGATTAAGGGCTCCCTTGCTCTTGCTTCAAAGGCTGCAATATCTTCAGCGTCCTCTGCGAGGGATTCCTTGATGGCATCATTTACAAGCTTTGACAGGGACTGTGAAGTTTCAACCGCCTTTAGCCGCAGTGCTTTGTGTAATTCCGGGTCCAGATAAACAGTGGCGCGCGTTGCTGCTGCTGTTCCCATTGTATCACCTCCTTTGTTGTTATGTTGCTATGTGAACATAGCATAAAAACGTTATAACAACAATAATTATCTATTTTTATTGGCGAACGCTCAAGGTCACTGGCGTGGTGGAGCGCAGCGGAACCACGTCCAGTGCAGCGCCACGTTATGTTTTTGCTTTCATTTGAGGGTAACGTTTCGCAAAAAAATCCCTACAATCAACGTCGAGCCGCCAATTAACACAGTCCGAAATGCCAAGTTCTTGAATAATCCTATCGATGTCCGGTTCCGTGGCGGTGATGACTCCACATGCCCCACCGGGAAACTTTAGATGGTAAGTTATTAATATCGAGAGCGATTCAGAAAGACGGTATGCCCAATACTCACAAGGTCCAGGCTCATTATCGTTTTTGTCCATTAAACGATGTGCGGGCCCAAAATGTTTTATCATTTCATCATGAGTCAATACAAAGCTGATGAGCTGTTGGTCATCTGGTGGGTAGTAAGGCTCTTCTTTTGATAAGTTAATCATAACTTTTTACATAACAATTAATATACGGAATCCGTAATTTTTGGGGGTTGCTGAAAGGGGTTATTGCAAAAGATTATAAATTTGTCAAATTTATAAGTGTGAATTCCGCAATTTATAGGTAATACCGTGGTTATACGGATTCCATATAATACGGGCGCGGGTGCTGCAAACGCTCGACGGTTGCTCGGTCGACTGTGAAGGGCAGAGGGGGGAGAGTTGGCGCGGGAAGCTGCTGGTCTGCAAAGGGCGTTTGGCTGACGGCCCGGTTATAGGCGATGGCCATGAGGGCGGCAAGGGTGGCCGCGTCGCAGATGTTGTAGGCCAGAAGCGTTTCAAGCGCGCGCTGGTTATTGTTGCGTTTGTAATCGTGCCAGAGCAGCACGGCCGTGTAGCCGTCGATATCGGTCATGCCGGGCCGCTCGATGCCCAGAACTTTTTCGCAGCGTTTCAAACCGCCCTTGAATCCGAGCGCTCCGAGCACGAACCGCAGGTCGATCTGGGCCGCGCGCAACCGGATACCAAAGAAGCGCTCGATGAACGGCACGTCAAAGCATGAGCCGTTATAGCTGATGATCAGATTGTAGCGCTCGATGTCGCGGGGGAAATCGTCAAGGTTTCGGCCCTGCACGTACCATTTCAGGTCGCGGCCGTCGTAGAGCGCAATCGTGGTGATCGTGTCGCGTTCGCGGTCAAGCCCGGTTGTTTCAATGTCGATGAAGGCCGCGCTTTCGCTGAATTCGGGGAACAGGCGCCAGCGCATGCTGTGCGGCAGGGCCTTTGAAAAGAAATATGCGTCCTTGCGGGCAAGCGCCCGGAACGATTCGTTCAGCGCCCGGTCGACCATGGCGCGGGTGCGCTCGCCAAGGCGGCTGCTCAGCGGCGGGCGGAAGTCCTCCCAGTGAAGGATGCCGCGCTCCCAGATGAGCCGCTCGGTCACCTCGCCTATGCCCTGGATGTGTAAGAAAGTACGGGTCAGCATGTACTTAATGTCTTTTCCAATGCAGGCTGGACTTGCGAATCACGTCCACCAATAATGCTATAAAAGCCAGGCGTTGATCTGTTCGCGCGGAAGGGCGGAGGCTTTCAGCGTCGAGCTTATCCCTGTGCGGTGCAGGAAAACAGCAATCTCACCCCTGTCGCGCGCACTGCTGAACGACACGCACGCGCGCGCACCCAGCAAAAGATCTTCATCTGAGGCATTGCCCGGCATGAGTACGGTCGGCCCCGGAAAATCGACAAGCGACAGGAGCGCGTCCGTGTCGCGCACTCTTGCCATGAGCTGCTGATTGTCCTTTGCATCGCGGCCGGCGATGATCTTCAAATCCGGCCGCACGCGCAGGTGGCGGCCGATATTGAGCAGCTCGAGGTCCGTGCGGGTGATGTCCTTTTGATGGTCGAGCAGGTCACGCAGGCGGCGGCTGAAGGGCGGGTCGGTCAAAAGGCAGCCTCCTCCGGGGTTGGGAAACTGCGTGATGCCCCATTGTTTGGCCAGGGCAAGCTGGGGCTTGCGAGAGCGGCCCTGAATGTCGAGCAGCTGCTCGCGATCCACCATGCCTTCAAGCTCGGGTTTTGTCGGCTCGAGCAGTTTCGCGCTCAGGGGCCGCAGGATCATGTCGGGACAGCCAGATGCTTTCGCAACGGTTACAAGCGACTGGCGGTTCTGCGACATGGGCCGCTCGCCGAGCACCTCGCCCGAGAAAAGAAATCCCGGCCCCAGTCCTGCAAGCAGCTTTGCCGCTTCGCGGAACATCATGGCGTGGCAGTCGATGCAGGGGTTCATGTTCTTGCCGTACCCGTGCGGCGGGTTTTGCAGCATGGCGAAATGAATGTCGGTAATGTCGAGTTCGTGCAGGGGTATGGAAAGCTGTGCGGCAGCAGCGCGGGCCCGTTCCGGGCCGAAGAAGGGCGTTACGAATGTAACAGCCTCGACCCGCAGCTGTTGTTGTTCCTGCAGGAGCCGGACGGCCAGGATGCTGTCGAGTCCGCCGGACATGAGGCCGAGGGCGATGAACATAATACAGCCTTTTTATGAAATTAATTCCGGCCGGCTGTTTATTGAATCAGAGCGTGTACGGAAAGTATTCCCTATTAAAACTTGTGACGGATTATGTACAGTTTCTGATGATTTAAAGATTAAAAAAATTCACCCCAGCCCTCCTTTGCAAAAGGAGGGGGCTACCCCCCCCCTTTTTTTTTTAAAAAAAAGGGGGTTTGAGGGGGATTTTTATGACGTTTGCAGTCACAAGTGTTTTTCATATAACCGTGTAGCGTCCACCAATGACGGTTCCGGCGGTGGACACGCTTCGCGATCCCACCCTGGCCCGGTTTATTTACTGATGCGCTCGAGGCCGCCCATGTAGGGCCGCAACACTTCGGGGATGACGACGCTGCCGTCGGCCTGCTGGTAGTTCTCGAGCACGGCGACCAGGGTACGGCCCACGGCAAGCCCTGAGCCGTTCAGGGTGTGCACCAGTTCCGTCCTGCTGCCGCCCTTGCGCTTGAAGCGGATGGATGCGCGGCGGGCCTGGAAGTCCTCGAAGTTGCTGCAGGATGATATCTCGCGGTAGGTGTTCTGTCCGGGCAGCCAGACCTCGATATCGTACGTCTTGGCCGCGGAAAATCCCAGGTCGCCGGTGCACAGGCTCACCACGCGGTAGCTGATGTTCAGTTTCTGCAGGATCGCCTCGGCATTCGCGAGCAGTTTTTCAAGCTCATCGTAGGAGTCCTCCGGCCGGGTGAACTTGACCAGCTCGACCTTGTTGAACTGGTGCTGGCGGATCAGGCCGCGCGTGTCCTTGCCGTAGGAGCCGGCCTCGCTGCGGAAGCAGGGCGTGTAGGCCGTGTAGAGGCAGGGCAGGTCGTCTTCGGAGAGTATCTCCTGCTGGTGGATGTTTGTGAGAGGCACCTCGGCGGTCGGGATCAGGAAGTAGTCCGTTTCCTCAATTTTGAACAGGTCTTTTTCGAATTTGGGCAGCTGGCCCGTGCCGGTCATGGCGCGGCGGTTGACCATCAGGGGCGGCAGCACCTCGCGGTAGCCGTGCTCGGCGGTGTGCACATCGAGCATGAAGTTGATCAGGGCGCGCTCAAGGCGGGCGCCTGCGCCCGTGAGCAGGCTGAAGCGCGCGCCGGTCATGCGCGCGGCCCGGTCAAAGTCCAGTATGCCGAGCTGTTCGCCGATATCGAAATGCTGGCGGGGTTCAAAAGCAAACCGCGGGATCGTGCCCCACGCGCGCACTTCTGTATTGTCCTGCTCGCCTGTGCCTGCGGGGACCGAGGCATGCGGAATGTTGGGCAGGCTCATCAGGCAGGCCTCGGTCTGCTCTTCGATCAGCTTGAGCGAGTCTTCGATGGTTTTGATCCGGGAGCCGACTTCTTTCAGGACGCTGAACTGATCGGGAGATATATCCCGTTTTTCCCTTTTGCGGCGTGCGATCTCATCGCTGGCGCGGTTGCGCTCGGCGCGCAGGGCTTCGATTTCCTGCAGCGCGCTGCGGCGCCGTGTGTCGATCTCCAGAAAACCGCCCAGGTCAAAGTCCGTATTGCGGTCGGCCAGCATTTTTTGAATTGTATCGCTGTTGTCGCGGACGAATTTTACGTCGAGCATGGCGAATTCCTTGGCGGGCGGTTGAAAAACAGTCATCTGCCGTTCGACAGGCTCACGGCCCTGAGCTTCGCCGAATGGCTGCGTTGTGCTCATCACTCGTCACTGCGGCGTACGGAAAAGTACGCCTCATTCCTCATGATTTCGCACGCCTTGCATTCGGGTATTTTTGAGTAGCCTTTATAAAAATATCTTTTCAATACCCCGTCGGGCGATCAGGAAGCCGGCGCTTCCAGCCAGGTTTGAAATTCTTTGCGGCCCCCGGATTTCCATTTTTTGCCCAGTACGCTTTCGAGAAAGCGCGCGAAACAGGCGTCAAGAAAATCGTTGAGCGCGCTGATGGCGATGATGCGGCCGTGAAAGCGTTCGTCGATGTCGTCGGCGCCGGGCAGGTCGATCTTCAGGCCGGCCACTTCAAGGCGGTCGGCCCGCAGGCTGAAGCACCATGTGTTTTCGCCTTTCTCCAGCCGGAAGCGCGCTTCGCGCACTTTTTTACCCGCGCGGATCGCGGCTTTCAGGTCATCGCTCGTGAACGTGTCGCCTGAAAACGATACGCAGCTCGCAGGCTCAAGGCTGTCGTCCTCAAGCGCGACCCTGCGGTCGATCCAGAGTTCAAACAGCTCTCCGTTCGCCTCGATCCGGCCGGCGTGCGCGTCGCTCTGGTAATAGAGCCAGGTCAGGAACTCGCGGCCGACAGCCGGCTGTTTTGAAAGCTGCTCATCCATTGTGTGTATTCAAAAATTCGGTTTGTTTTTTCAGGGTTTCTTCGTCGCCGGGCCGAAGAGCGGCGGCAAGCACGGCCGGTGTCAGGGCCCTGAGCTTGAGGTCGAAAGAGCGGTAAAAGAACGCCGTGAATTCCTCGTTGGCTTTCTTGGACGTTGAGAAAAAAAGCACCTCGCCGGCAGCTGTGTTCCAGCACACGTCAAACACCGCGGGCAGGGGCAGGACCTTTTTCAGCAGGCGCTGCAGCTGCTCCTCCCGGATGTCGTTTTTTTCTTTCTTGCTGAGGCGCTCGCGGGCGGCCTGTTCCCTGAGCTTGAGCTCTTCGCGCAAAATTGCGGCTTTGAGCGCGATCGGCGGTATGCGGCGCACGTCGATGCGCAGGGCAAATACCAGGTAGGGATCCTTGGCAAAGTGCATGTCGTCGAATTTCGTGAGCGACATGTTCTCGGCCGACACCCAGCCGGTGGACTTGTCGGTCAGCGTGCCGGGATCGATTTCGTGAAAGGCGTGCCACTGCAGCTTTTCAAGCGCGAACGGCTTGACGGCCGCGGGAACATCGCCCGTGACGCGGTAGCGGGTATAGCTGGCTGATCCTGAAAAAAGTCCCATGCGTGTGATACGCGCTTTCTGCGGAGCGGTTGAACGTGTGTTGTCAAAAGGAAAAAATAGTACCTGTTCGGCGGCAAAAATTCAAGCATTAATGCGGTGCCGCATAGTCACAACCGCTATCGGGATCGGTATCGCAATCGAACCCGAATACAGGAAAAAGGCCCTGATACCTCCATTGCGAACCCGATACCGATAGCGATCCCGATATTGAGATGTCGGAAGGGGTACAGACGGCCGGCAGTTCGCCCCTACTGCGCCAGGGGCTGCGGCGCGGGCTGGTCTTCGGGCCGGTAGAACGTTTCTGCGCCGTGCTCTTTCGTGAGGAAATTTTCGGGGTGCGAGGGCAGCAGGGCCAGCTTCAGGACTTCATCGAGATGCTCAACCGTGACAATCTCGAGGCTGCCGAGGATTTTCTCCGGAATATCTTTGAGGTCCTTGGCATTGTCCTTCGGGATCAGCACGGTCGTGATCAAACCGCGGTGCGCGGCGAAAATTTTTTCCTTCAGCCCCCCGATCGGCAGCACGCTTCCGCGCAGGGTGATCTCGCCGGTCATGGCCACGTCCCGGCGCACCGGGATGCGGGTGAGGGCCGAGACGATCGAGTTGGTGATGGCGATGCCGGCCGAAGGGCCGTCCTTGGGCGTCGCGCCCTCGGGCACATGGATGTGCAGGTCGATTTTCTGGTAAAAATCCTTTTCCAGCCCCAGCAGCTCGGCGCGCGAGCGCACGTAGCTCATCGCGGCCCGGGCCGACTCGGTCATGACATCGCCCAGCTTGCCCGTAATGATCAGCTCGCCCTTGCCCGGCATGGTGGCCACCTCGATCATCAGCAGCTCGCCGCCCGCCTCGGTCCAGGCAAGCCCGGTGGTGATGCCGATCTTGTCTTTTTCCTCGGCCACGCCGTAGCGGAACCGGGCAATGCCCAGATAGGCGTCGACCTGAGGGGCGTCGACCGTGACATGGGTTGTGCGGCCGCGGCGCACCACCTCGGTTGCCACCTTGCGGCAGATCGAGGCCATCTCGCGCTCAAGGTTGCGCACGCCGGCCTCGCGGGTGAAATGGCGGATGATGTGCAGGATGCCGCCATCGGCGAATGACAGGTTTTCCGGGCTGAGCCCGTTGGCCTCAAGCTGCTTTTTGTAGAGGTGGTTCGCGGCGATGGCGAGTTTTTCGCTTTCCATGTAGCCCGGGATGCGGATGATTTCCATTCGGTCCTGCAGAGCGGCCGGGATGCCCTGCAGGGTGTTGGCGGTGGTGATGAACATGACCTGCGAAAGGTCGTAGTCGACATCGATGTAGTGATCGTTGAACGTGTTGTTCTGCTCGGGGTCGAGCACTTCGAGCAGCGCGGCCGACGGGTCGCCGCGGAAGTCCATGCTCATCTTGTCGACTTCATCAAGCAGAAAGACGGGATTGTCCCTGCCGGCTTTCTTGATGCACTGCAGGATCTTGCCCGGCAGCGCGCCGATATAGGTGCGCCGGTGGCCCCGTATTTCAGCCTCATCGCGCACTCCGCCCAGGCTCAACCGCACGAATGTGCGGCCCGTGGCGCGCGCGATTGATTTTGCAAGCGACGTCTTGCCCACGCCGGGCGGCCCGACAAAGCACAGAATGGGCCCCTTGATTTTTTCGACCAGGCTTTGCACGGCCAGGTACTCGATGATGCGCTCCTTGGGGTCCTTGAGGCCGTAGTGGTCTTCGTCCAGAATCCGGGCGGCCTCATCGAGGTCGATGTGCACCTGCGATTTCTCCCCCCAGGGCATGGCCAGGATCCAGTCGATATAGTTCCTGACCACGTTGACCTCGGCCGACATGGGCGGCATGGCCTTGAGCTTTTTAATTTCCTTTTCAACCTTCGCGCGCGCTTCCTCGGAGAGCTGTTTTGACCTGGCCAGCTCCTCCAGCTCGCCGATTTCGCTCAGGCGGTCGTCCTTGTCGCCCATTTCCTTCTGAATAGCGCGCATCTGCTCATTCAGGTAATAGTCTTTCTGCGTTTTTTCCATCTGCTTCTTGACACGGCTTTTGATTTTCTGCTCCGTGCGCAGGATCTCCATTTCGGATTCCATGACCCCGTAGACGCGCTCGAGCCGTTCGCGCACATCGAGGGTTTCGAGCAGGGACTGCTTCTGCTCCAGGGTGAGCTGCAGCTGCGGCGCGAGCACGTCGGCAAGCTTCGAGGGGTCTTCGATCGCCGCGGCCGTGCTCAGGATCTCTTTTGAAAGCCGCTTGTTGAGCTTCATGTAGCCGTCAAAGCCGTCGACGATCAGGTGCATCAGGGCCTTGATCTCCTGCGGATGCGCCGCGGTTTCGCGGACCGCGTCAATGTTTGCGAAGAAAAACTCCTCTTCGGGCAGGCATTCCAGCAGCCGGCAGCGCATGCGCCCCTCAACCAGCACCTTGATGCTGCCGTCGGGCAGCTTGAGCGTCTGCAGGATCGCGGCGAGCGTGCCGATTTCGTAGAGCGTCTGCTCGGATGGCTGGTCGATGGAGGCGTCCCTCTGGGTGCACAGAAAAATCTGCCGGGTGCTTTCAATGGCTTTTTCGACTGAGCGGATCGATTTCTGCCGGCCGACAAACAGGGGCACGACCATATGGGGGAAAATCACGATATCGCGCAGGGGCATCAGCATGCAGGCTGCGGGAAACTTGGTCGACAGTGTCATGGTGCGGACATCCTTCTCTCTGCCGCGCACGGGCGCGGCGGGTCAGCTCCGGGTCGTTCGGGGGGCGGGAACCGTGCGTCCCGGCAACGCGGCTGCTGCGCGGCCGCGGCACAGGGACGAGGTCTGCCTGCGGGCTCAGGCTATGCCGTTTCCTGTTTTGAGCTGTAGACCATGATCGGCGGGGCTTTTCTGATGATAACATCCTCGCTGATGATGCACTCTTCGACATCCGCCCGGGTCGGCAGATCATACATGATTTCCAGCATGGTGTCTTCGAGTATGGCCCGCAGCCCGCGAGCGCCCGACTTGCGCTTGATGGCCATGTCGGCGATCACGCCGAGCACCTCGTCGCTGAAGCGCAGCTTGACGCCTTCAAATTCGAACAGTTTTTCATACTGCTTGGTCAGCGCGTTTTTGGGCGCGGTCAGGATTTCGATGAGCGCGGCGCGGTCGAGGTCATCCAGCGCGGCAACAACGGGCAGGCGGCCGACGAATTCGGGGATGAGGCCGTATTTTATGAGGTCTTCGGGCTGCACGTCCTTCAGGATGTCGGCGGCCTGCCTGCTCGACCCGTGTCTGACATCGGCGCCGAACCCGATGGTTTTTTTGTCGGTGCGCTGCCGTATAACGTTTTCAAGCCCGTTAAAGGCCCCGCCGCAGATGAACAGGATATTGGACGTGTCGACCTGCAGGAAGTCCTGCTGCGGGTGCTTGCGCCCTCCCTTGGGCGGCACATTGGCGACCGTGCCCTCGATGATTTTCAGCAGGGCCTGCTGCACGCCCTCGCCGGACACGTCCCGGGTGATCGAGGGTGTGTCGGACTTGCGGGTGATCTTGTCGATTTCGTCGATATAGACGATGCCGCGCGATGCGCGTTCGATATTGTAGTCGGCTGCCTGCAGCAGGCTCAAAATGATATTCTCAACGTCTTCGCCGACATAGCCGGCCTCGGTCAGCGAGGTGGCGTCGGCGATCGTGAAGGGCACGTGCAGAATGCGCGCCAGGGTCTGGGCCAGCAGTGTCTTGCCCGTGCCGGTCGGCCCGATCAGCAGGATGTTGCTTTTCTGCAGTTCGACATCGTCCTTGCCGCGGCGGTAGTCCACCCGGCGGTAATGATTATAGACCGCGACCGAGAGGACTTTTTTGGCCTTGTCCTGGCCGACGACGTACTGGTCAAGGAATTTCTTGATTTCGTGCGGCTTGGGGACATTGGTGTTCTTCAGGGAAAGCGCTTCGCGCTCCTGCTCTTCGGCAATAATGTCATTGCACAGCTCGATGCATTCGTCGCAGATGTACACTGACGGCCCGGCAACGAGCTTTTTGACTTCATCCTGGCTTTTTCCGCAAAATGAGCAGAAAAGGTGGCTGCTTTTACCTGTTCCTCGTTTTGTTACCATACGGTCCTCTATGCGTCATTACTGCGGGCCAACGGCCGGGTCAATGCGCGCCGCCTTTAACTATTCGGCTGATGCGGCCTGCGCCTCAATTGTTTTTTGCGCCGGGCCGGTAATAATTGCTGCGCTAGTCAATGCTGCTGCGGCGTTTCGCGCGAGCTGATCACCTTATCAATTATACCATATTCGGTGGCCTGTTCAGCGCTCATGAAGAAATCGCGTTCGCAGTCGGCGTGGATACGCTCAAGCGGCTGGCCGGTATGCTGCACGAAGATGTTTTCAAGGTCTTCGCGCATCCGGATGATTTCGCGGGCGTGGATGCCGATGTCGGTCGCCTGGCCCTGAAAGCCGCCCATGGGCTGGTGCAGCAGGATGCGGCTGTGGGGAAGCGCGCTGCGCTTGCCCTGCGCGCCGGCTGCCAGCAGCACGGCGCCCATGCTCGCGGCCTGGCCGAAGCACAGCGTCGCGACCGGGCTTTTGATGAACTGCATGGTGTCGTAAATGGCCATCCCGGCGGTGACGTGCCCGCCGGGGGAATTGATGTACATGAAGATGTCCTTCTCCGGGTCTTCGGATTCGAGAAAGAGCATCTGGGCGATGACGATGCTGGCGACATGGTCGTCGATGGCGCCGCCCAGGAAGATAATGCGGTCTTTGAGCAGGCGCGAGTAGATATCGTAGGCCCGTTCGCCGCGGTTAGACTGCTCGACCACCATGGGCACGAGCTGCATGGATGGAGCCGGAACGTTTCCTTTTTCCTGTTTCACGCGCATCTCCTACGTTGTTATTTTTCAGTGATCTCAGCCGAACTCAGGATGAAATCAATGACCTTGCGTTCCATGACCTGCGGCTCAAGCCGGTCGCGCGGTATGTTTTTCCGCAGCGTCTCAACCGTTTCCTTGTACATGGCTGCAAGTTCGGCGTAGTGCCTGTCAAAGTCGGCGTCTTCGGCCTTGATGCCTTCCTTTTCCGCCAGGGCGTCAAGCAGCAGGGCAGAGCGGACCTGGCGCTCGGCCGAGGCCCTGTAGTGCTCGAGCAGCTGGTCCGGGCTCTGGCCCAGCGCGCCGATATCGAGCCCCTGCTGCTGGAACATGCGCTGAACATCGCGCAGCATGTTGCGCGCCTGCATCTCAACCATGCCCGGCGGAACCGTAAAGGGGTTTTTCTCGATCAGGGCCGCGAAAATCTGATCGCGCACATTGTTCTCGGAATGTTTCTTCTTGCGGTCGCTGATCGAAGAGCGCACCGTCTCCTTGAGCGCGTCCAGGCTTTGATGCTCGCCCACCTCCCGGGCAAAATCATCGCTCAGCTCGGGCTTGATTTTTTCCTTGATCGTTTTCAGGTCAATACTGAAGGCGATTGTTTTGCCGGCCGCCTGCGGGTCGCCGTAATCGGCGGCGATTGCAAGGTCGAATTTTTTTGTTTCGCCGGGATTCATGCCGACGACCTGCTCGTCAAAGCCGGGCAGGAGCATGTTTCTGCCCAGTTCCAGAAAGTAGTCGGTTTTTTTGCCGCCAAGGTACGGCTCGCCGCCGATGAAGCCTTCCATGTCAAACGTTACGCTGTCATCCATGCGGGCCGCCCGTCCGGTGACTTCGCGCATTTCCGCATAGCTGGCGCGGTAGCGCTCGAGCTCTTCGGCCACGTCCTCATCCTTTGCATCCGGGCTGATGCGCTCGATTTTCAGGCCCGTATAGTCCTTCACGTCGATGACCGGCTTGATTTCAACGGCCACCGTATAGGAGAACTCCCGGCCTTTTTCAAGCACGCCGTTTTCGACTTTCGGCATGGATACCGGCTTGAGGTTCTGCTGCTCCATGGCTTCGGGGAAGGTTGTCTGCACCAGTTCGCTGATGACTTCCTCTTCGATCTGGGCCTTGAAATGCTTCTGCAGGATGCTCAGCGGCGCCTTGCCGGGCCGGAATCCGGGCAGGCGGACTTTTTTCTTCAGATTGTTGTAGGCCCGGTCGATGGCGGTGTCGACCGTGGCGGCGTCAAGCTCAACGGTGACGCGGCGTTCAACTTCGGAAACATGTGCAACCTCTGTTTTCATTGACTCATTCCTCATTTTCCTTGAAATGCGAGAGGGGGGACTTGAACCCCCATGCCGAAGGCATACGGTCCTAAGCCGTACGTGTATACCAGTTCCACCACTCTCGCGGATTAATATAAAAAATCCTGCATGTCACAAGGCGCAGGCCGACCCTTGTACATAGCGGTTTTTTTAAAAAATGTCAATAATTTAAGCAGGTTACCGCTGCAATCGTTTGAAAATGCATCTATTTTCTGGAGGAAACCCCGGGGGGGATGCTCCGGGAGCAGCAGCACGGCATTGCGGGACTTGACCGGCAGCCGGCCCGCTGTTTGCGGCAGGCCCGGGAACAGCCCTGTCGTTGCCTGTCAGGCGATATGCTCGCAGGCGGCCGGTTTTTTCTGATAGCCGTTTTGAATTTCAATCAGGTGGTTATAGACGCCGCTGTGCCGCACGAGATCGTCATGCGTGCCCCGCTCAACCACTTCCCCGCCGGCCATGACCAGAATCTGGTCGGCATTGCGGATGGTTGAGAGCCGGTGGGCGATGATAAACGTCGTGCGGCCGCGCATCAGATTGTCAAGGGCGTCCTGCACGATTTTCTCCGAATGCGTGTCGAGCGCGGATGTGGCCTCGTCGAGAATCAGAAGCGGGGCGTCTTTCAGGATGGCGCGCGCAATCGCGATACGCTGGCGCTGGCCGCCGGAGAGCTTCACGCCCTTCTCGCCGATGACGGTGTCATAGCCTTCGGGCATCTGTTCGATGAATTCATGCGCGAAGGCGGAGCGGGCCGCGGCGATGACTGCTTCGTCTGTCGCCTTCGAGCTTCCGTAGGCAATGTTGTTTTTTACGCTGTCGTTGAACAGGATCGTCTCCTGCGAAACAAGAGCGATCCGGGCCCGCAGCGAGGCGATGGTCGCGTCGCGGATATCAACGCCGTCGATTGCAATCGCGCCCTGCTGCGGGTCGTAGAAGCGCAGCAGCAGATTCGTGATGGTGCTTTTGCCCGCGCCGCTGTGGCCCACCAGGGCTGTCACCGTACCGGCCGGGGCAGTCAGGCTGAGGTTTTTGAGGACCCAGTCCTCCTCGTAGCGGAACCAGACATCACGCAGTTCAACGCAGCGCCGCAGCGGCGGCAGCTCGCAGGCGCCGGGCTTTTCAACGATGTCGCTTTTCATGTCCATCATTTTAAAAATCCGATCGGCGGCGGCAAGGGCGCGCTGCAGCTTGATGTTCTCGCCGCTCAGCGCCTTGACGGGCTTGAGCAGCAGGGCCAGGGCCGCGGTAAAGGAGAAGAACTGGCCGGGCGTCATGCGGCCCTGTATGACCTGGTAGCCGCCCAGGTAAATGATGCCGGCTGCCAGCGCCGCCCCGAACACATGCATGATGGGCGAGGACAGGGCGCTTATTTTCACGCCCTTGACGCAGAGCCGGTTTATCCGTCCGGCTTCGGCCGCGAACCGCGCGTTTTCGAACGATTCCATGCAGTATGATTTCACGGTCTGGTTGCCGGAGATGGTTTCATCAAGCAGGGTTGCGAGTTCCCCCATCCTTTCCTGGGTTTTCAGGCTGTATGCGCGCCCTTTTTTGCCGAGTATGGTGATCGGCAGCGCGGCTGCCGGCAGGACGATCAGGCACAGGAGGGCCATCTGCCAGTTCTGGTACACGACGACGGCGCTCAGGGAAATGACCACGAAAAAATTGCGCGCCAGCTTCATGACCGCGCTTGACAGGCTCCTGCGCAGGATGCCCACGTCATTGGATATGCGCGACATGATTTCGCCGGTTGTTACCTTTGAAAAAAATGCAAGCGACATGCCCTGTATATGGCGGTACAGGTCGCTGCGCACGTCCATGATGGCCCGGTTGCCCGCGGAGCCTATAAGGTAGTTCTGCCCGAAGTCCGCAAGTCCCTTGAGCAGATAGCACACAATGATCAGCACCGGGATCAGCTTGAGCATCCCGTAGCCGCGCTGTTTTTTGACGAGTACCTCAGGGTACAGGCCGCCCAGCAGCGCGATATTGAACCAGCGCACCTCCTCGGACTCGGTTCCCCGGGGCGCACGCGCCAGGTTCCAGCGGCCGGAGGCGTCCTGCTCAAGCAGGCCGCAGGCGGCCAGGTTTTCCCGGGAGCTGAAGGCCGCGCTCTGCTGCGCAATGCTGATAAGGTCCTGATGATCGGTGTAGAAGGTTTCCCGGGCAAGCAGCGCATTGAACGCGGCGGCGGCCGCCGCCTTCAGTGCCGCGGGCCGCGCTACGGGGTGCGCTTCGCCGGCTTTGGATTTTTTCGACAGTTTTTTTTCAGTGAGGCGGGCCAGGAAATTGCGTCCGCGCTCGATCAGGCCTTCGGGCTCATCAACAGCGTTTTCAAGCTGGCGCATGCTGTCAGCCGGAACGGCTGAGCGCAGCAGGCGTGCCTGAAAGCTGTCCGCCGGGCCGGCCAGCAGCCGGTCGAGCGCGGCCGTATCGCGCACGTCGGTGAGTGTTATGACGGAGCTGTTCTGTACGAATATTCCGTCGATCGCCGGTTTTACGAGATAGGCGATCAGCGCGCTGGTTGCCGAAAGCACGATAATGCAGGCAAGCGCGCCGATCAAAGAGGCCGTATAGGGTCTAACGTAGCGCAACAGGCGCAGGAACAGTTTCATGCCGGTGGGTTTCCTCTGGTGTCCGGTGCCGTCCCGATTCTCGAAGGCAGGCGGCTTTTCAGAAAACGGGGAACAAGGGTCTGCGTTACGGCGCCGGCATGCCGGCGTGCACATGGCTGCACGCGCTGATGCGGGAGCCGTCAGGGATGCCGGCATCCTCTATAACACAGCCCGGCCCCATATGCACGCTGTTTCCAATGGTTGCGTTGCTCAGCACGCATCCGGCGCCTATCGTGCAGCCGCTGCCGATGCGGGTTTTCCCGCGCAGAACCGTGCCCGGTTCCAGCACGGTATCCATGCCGATCACGGCGCGGTCGTCGATGTGGGTGGACGCGGGCTGCAGTATGCTGACGCCGGCGATCATATGGCGCTGCTGTATGATGGCCTGCATGCGCTCCTCTGCGCGCGCAAGGCCGCTGCGGTCATTGATGCCTTCAACCTCCCGCCAGTCTCCGGTTACGATCGCCTGCACGCCCAGGCCTGACGAGCGCCCGATCGCGATGATATCGGGCAGGTAGTATTCGCCCTGATTGTTGTCGGTGCCGACCCGTTTCAGCGCGCTGAACAGAAAGGGCGCCGCGCAGCAGTAAATGCCGGTGTTGATTTCATCGATCAGCAGCTGCGGCGCCGTGGCGTCCCGGTGCTCGACAATGGCATGCAGTTCGCCCCGGGCGCCGCGCACGATGCGCCCGTAGCCGTGCGGGTCGTCAAGATGCACCGACAGCACGCTCACGGCAGCCCCGGCCCGGGCGTGGGAGCTCATGAAGGCATCAATCGTCGCGGGGGTTATAAAGGGGACGTCCCCGCATAGAATCAGCACCTGGCCGTCAAAGCCGGCAAGCGCCTGCTCGCAGACGGCCACGGCATGGCCCGAGCCGAGCTGCTGCTCCTGCACCACGAAGCCGACATCGGGCGCTGCCACTGCCCGCTCAACGTCGGCGCGCTGATGCCCGACCACGACCAGTATGCGGCCGCAGCCGCTCGCGCGGGCTGCCTGCAGCGGGTAATGGATCATGGGCCGTCCCGCTATCGGATGCAGCACCTTGGCAAGCGACGATTTCATGCGCGTGCCCATGCCCGCGGCCAGAACTATGCAAACGGTGCTTCCCATGAGAGCCGCCTTTCTGCTTCCTTGACAAGGTGAGGCCAACCGTGGCATACAGTATGTACACAAAACCCCTGCGGGGCACGGCGAAAGGATATATCATCTGTATGAAAAAGACAATCATCCATCTTCTTGCATGCGCTTTCCTGGCTTCGGCCTGCGCTTCGGCCCCGAAGACAACTGCATCGCAACGCGATGAGGATTACTATAACCAGGGCATGGCCCAGATGGAAACGAAGTTTTACAGTGAAGCGCTGAAGAATTTCGAGGACCTGCGCGATAAATTCCCGCTCAGCCCCTACTCGGTGCTTGCGCTTCTGCGGATGGGGGAATGCCAGTTTCTGGATAAGAATTACATAGAGGCCCAGTACCAGTTCGACAACTTCCGGCGCCTGCACCCGAGCCACGCCCAGGTTGATTACGCCATGTTCATGGCGGGCATGTGCCAGTTCAGGCAGATTCTGGACTATGACCGCGACCAGACAGCCTCGCTTGCCGCGGTCAAGCAGCTGGAAATGCTCGTGGAGGTTTTTCCCAACAGCCCGTATTCGGCGAAAGCTTTATGCAAAATCGCCGAGGCCAAGAAGCATATCGCTGAATATGAATTTTTCGTGGGCAGTTTTTACCTCAAAAAAAACAACTATCTCGGCGCGTACACCCGTTTTGACAAGCTGCTGCTGCAGTATCCCAACTCGATTGAGCGCGACCGGGTGCTGCTGGCCATGGGAAAGACCTGCCTCTATGACGGCCAGACCGACAAGGGCAAACGCATCCTGCAGCTGCTTCTGCTCAAATACCCCGACGGCGCCTGCGCCGCCGATGCCGAGAAGTTGCTCGCCATGTATTAGCTTCCCCGGGGGCGCACCCCGTCCCGGCGCTCACCGCTATCGTTACCGCTCGCGCTATCGCAATTACTTCAAGGGGAAGGTCATGCCCCGCCGCGGCCGTGGTGATCTGTCATACCGCATGTGATGCGGCATCCGGAACTTTTCCCGCGCGCACAACTTTGCGCTTATCCTCCTGAGCGCGCCAGCGCCTGCCGCAGAAATTCAACCGTGATGTATTCCGGCTGCGCGATGGTGCGCTTTTGGATCACATCGGGCACCGGTATTGCAAGCGGCCGCGTAAACATAAACCACTGCGGCGTCGGGGAAAACGTGCTCAGACGCTCGAAGCACGGCCCCAGTTCAAACCACTCGACGCTCCAGAATTTGCCCTGCCAGTGCCCCGGATCGACAATCGCCAGAAAGGCCGGAATGGTGAAAATCGTGGAAGCGCTGCGACGCAAGAGCGCATAAGGGGCAGGATGTTAGCCGTTTCAAAAAGAAAACCCGTTCGTGATGAGCTTGTCGAACCATGAACGGGCCTGCCGGGCGATACATAATCCTTTCGTCCCTTCGACAGGCGCAGGGCGAACGGACGGTTTTCTTGAGGCTATGGCCTTTCACAAAATTTTATAGACGGTTTTGATGCATGTGTCATCTCGACCGAAGGGAGAGATCTTGATTTATAAGGAAAGATTTCTCGCTGCACTCGAAATGACCACGTGCTTACAGAATTTTTTTACATGCTCTAGTAAGCGGGCTGTTTTTGAAGGGAACGATTGATTGAATGGCGGTAAAATGAGAATCCAGGCTGAGCAGCCCGGCATCGTAGTGCAGGGCGAGCGAGGCAATCAGGCAATCCGAGAGGCTGGCCGTGGTTCCGGTGCGCCTTAGTCTGTGTGCCGCCTCCGCAGCGTTGAGCCAGATGTGCGGCGTGTCCTGCAGATATTCAAAGGTAGGAACAAAGTCCTTTATAACATCGACCTCTTTGTGTGTTTTTGAACCCTGAATCAGTTCGGCCATGATAAGTCCGGCGGTGCATATCGTCTGTTCGGCGAGGAGTTGACTGACCAGGCCGTAGCAGGGTTCCTTTTTACGGAAAAAATCAATCCAGACTGATGTGTCGATAAGTGTTTTAGCCAATGCGCCTGTCTCCGTGGCGCAGGCTGTCGGCCGTTGCGGTGAACTCCATTGATCCAGCCATATCATTAATTTTTCTTATTTTTTTAGATTTTATTTCATCCCGTATTGCCAGGATGACAGCTTCTGTTTTGCTCTTTGCGGAAACGCTTTTCATGAGCTCGTCAAGCAGGTCATTGGGAAGTGTTAAGGTTGCGCGCGACATATTCTTTCTCCATGCTATTGTTGCATGTAATTTATAGCATGGGATAAGTGCATGGCAAGCTTTAAATTTTTGACGCGCTCGCAAAAGTCAGGATGCTGCGTTGCGCTGCATCCTGAGTCATAACGGTTTGTAACCACATCGTTTCGCAACTTTAAAGATTCTGGATGCCGGATCGGAGTCCGGCATGACGGATTAGCAGTGGATGCGCTTCGCGGGTTTTCCTTGCGACTTTGCCGAAAGAATCGATTTCGATACCGATCCCGATAGCGATTGTGTGGAGCACCGGGCAGACAGGGTCTGGGCTCCGGCGCGGCACGGCGCGCCCGGGCCCATTGGAAAAGCCCCTCCGCTTTTTCACCTGACGGGCCGTATAGTCGCAGGCCGCAGGAATTTCTTCCCCACCGCGGGTGTTTTTTCGCACTCAGAAAATCATCAGGGGGTGCCGCTGAGATACGCTCTGCGGCGCGCTTGGGGGAAACGTTCGATGGCATAGCGCAGCATGGTGCGCGGCATGGTTGCGCAGTGCCGGCGCAGGAAGGCCTCTTCAGCCTGCATGCCGCAGTGCTTGCCGATTTCGCGCAGCATCCAGCCCACGGCCTTGTGGATCAGATCGTGTTCATCATGCACGAGGATTTCGGCAATGTCGAGCGCCGTTTCTGCCTCACCCTGCCTGATGTAGTGCAATGTGGCCACCATGGCGATCCTGCGCTCCCACAGGTTCCGGGAGCGGGCAAGGCGGTAGAGCGGCCGCCTGCTTCTGTCCTGCAGGAAGGCTCCGGCAATGTGCGGGGCGCTCACGTCGACCAGATCCCAGTTATTGATATAGCGGGTGTGGGCCAGGCAGCAGCCGAATATTTCCCGGCGAAGGGCCTGGTGAGCGCCGAATGTGTCGATCATGAGCAGCAGGCTGAACAGGCGCTTTTCGTGGTACGGGGATCTGAGGAGTTTTTTGATATCGGGCAGGGTAATGGTACCGCGGTATTTTTTTACCAGCGTTCGCAGCACCGGTACCCTGATCCCCAGGAAACGGTCGCCTTCGCCGTATTCGCCGGGGCCGGTTTTAAAAAAACGCCTGAGGATGCGGGCCTGCTCCGGATCGGCTGCGCTGCGGATGTCAATGTCCCAGGGCTTAGGCATGGAGTGCGCGCTTTAGCAGGCTGTTGAAAGCTGAGCAGTCGGTAAAAGGTTATTCTAGTATGTAGGCCGGACTAAACGCAGTGAGTCCGGCGGTTTTTATCTGGGGTGTTCTGCCGGACACGTTTTACTTTGTCCGGCCTACGACTGTTCCAGCGTGTTGAGATTGCTGCGGGGTGTGCAGGGGCGAAAAATTTTTCGCCACCCGGGCAGGCACAGGGGCCTGCCCCTACAAAACACAGGCATGCCGTGCTCGCAATCGTAAGCGCCTTGCATATGAACGTTTTTGAACAGCCTGTAGAGAAGGACTTTTTCAAAAACCTGTCAGCGCTTTTCAATGGCATCCAGCGCACAGCGTATTTCAGCGCGCACCTCTTCAGACGGGTCCCGCTCAAGCGCATCCGCAAGCGCCGGGCGGGCATCGGGTGAGCCGATTCTGCCCAGTGCCCACGCGGCCGCGCCGCGCACCAGTTCATCCGCCTGTGTCTCAAGCGCTTCGAGCAGCACCGGAACATGGGCCGGGTCGCCGTGGTTGCCCAGGGCAATGGCGGCGTTGCGCTGGAGATATTTTTTCTCCATGATCAGGAATTCGAAAAATGTCCCCCCGAACATTTTTTCGAACTGTTCATCCGTCATGTTCACCAGGGGCGCGATTTCGGGATACACCAGGTGTGCGGGGTTTGATACGGCCGTGTTGACGGCCAGGTTTTTGTTTGTGGGGCAGGCGTCAAGGCAGATGCAGCACTCGGCAATACAGGTGCCCATCTTTGCGCGCAACTCGCGCGGGATCGCGGCCTTATTGTACATGGCCTGCGTGGTCAGGCAGCGCTCAACAGCGCAGGTGTAGGGCACGTCGAGCGCGCCCGTGGGGCAGGCTTTGCGGCAGCACTCGCAATCCCCGCAGGCATCGTCCAGGGGGCTGTCCGGTTCAAGCGGCGCATCGGTAAAAATAGCGTAAAGGCTGAGCCAGCTGCCTTTGCCCGGCGCCTGTATCAGGGCGTTTTTGCCGTAGCGGCCCAGGCCCGAGCGCGCGGCCAGGATTTTTTGCGGGATGCCCGCGGGCATGAGAAGTCCGGTGAAGCCGTGCGCAGCAAGAAAGGCGATGATTGTGTCGTTGAGCGCGGCGTTGTGGTCGATGCATTCCTGATTGACGAATGCGTTCACGATCTCGCCGCGGGGAGGGCCGCCGGGCGGGACGTGATCCCTGCCGAAAAAAGCATTGTAGCCCACCATGATGATCGCCCGGGCGCCGTCCATGAACTCGGCCGGGTTGAGAACCGGCATGTCGGCCGACATGAGCGGCGTATAGGCCGCCATCTTCCGGTTGAGTTCCTCCATGGCCCGGATTTCCTTCGGGCTGAAGTCGTCCATCGGCGCGATGCCGATGGCGGGATCGCCGCAGTTGTCGCGGATGAATGCTTTCAGTTCGTCGGCTGTCATGGTTGCTTCCTGCGCACGGTGCGGCCAAGCATAGGCGGCCTGCACGCGCATGTCAACAGGAAACCTGCGCGCAGGCCGTTACACTTTGTTACAAACTGTTACGGGGCTGAAAAGCATTGTGCCTGCATGTAGGCTACAGTTTGAGACAGAAGAGGCAGTAGGCAATAACCTAAGAGAGGAGATCTGCCATGAAAAACATGATCGTAGTGGACACGACACTGGTTGTTCTGGGCCTGGCCGTTATCCTGCATCTTTTTGCGGCCATGGCAGGCCACAACAGCCTTGGCCTGCTGAGCGCCGCACCGCGCGAGTTCCAGTACCTGGCGGGAATAATTTTTTAACAGGCTGCCAGGCTGAGAATCATTTTGTACGGCAGCCTGATTTGTGCTACGTAGTACGGCAGGCGCGCGCTTCGGCAGGAGCATGTGAACACATGCTCCTGCCGGCAAAAAATACGCCTGCGACCCGGAGGACGATGAAACAGCGCATTCTGGTCATTGACGATGATGAACGGCTCAACGCCCTGCTGGCGCGGTTTTTCCAGGGCTACGGGCTTGAAACCATAACGGCCGCGCATCCGGACCAGGGTCTGAAGCTGCTCAGGCAAAAGGCGCCGGACCTGGTCATTCTCGACATCATGCTGCCGGGCATGAACGGATTCGAGGTGTGCAAGCTGATCCGCAAAACAAGCGATGTGCCCATCATCATGCTGACGGCCAAGGGCGATTTGATGGACAAGGTCGTGGGCCTTGAGCTCGGCGCCGATGATTATATCGCCAAGCCGTTCGAGCCGCGCGAGATCGTGGCCCGTATCCAGTCCGTGCTCAGGCGCGTGCGGCCGGCCGCCAAACAGGAGATCCGCCGGTTCGCGCACATAAGCATCGATGCTGCAAAGCGCAGCGTCGAGGTTGACGGACGGGCCGTTGAGCTGACGACCACCGAATTCACGGCACTGAAGCTGCTGGCGGAAAACCCGGGCGCGGTGCTCAGCCGCGACCAGATCCTCGACGAGCTGCGCGGCATCGAATGCGAGGCATACAACCGCTCGGTCGACATCACCATGAGCCGCCTGCGCCAGAAACTGCACGATGACCCGCACAACCCCCGTTTTATCAAGACGGTCTGGGGAACCGGCTACATGTTCATTGCCGAGGAAGAACGCGATGCACCGTAGATGGCTCTCGAAAATCGTCCATTCAGTTTTTCTGAAGCTGCTGCTGGTCATCATCATCGCCGGCATATGCATCAACCTTGCGGTCGGCTCGTTTTTCTACTACCTCACCAAGGGCTACATGCAGAACATGCCGTTCAAGAAGAACTGGGTGCAGTATATGGGCTACCTGGTGCGGGAGATCGGCGATCCGCCCGATGTCGGCAGGGCCCGCGCCCTGGCGGACACGCTCTCGATCGCCATCGCCTTTGAAACCGATGACGGCACCTGGGAGTCAACCGACCGCCTGCCGCGGGTGGACGAACTCGAGTTGAAAAAAATCAGCCGGGATCCGCCGGCGTACTGGACCCGGCACGAGGGCCGCGGCCTGCTGCTGATCGAGGCCGGGGGCAGGCGCTATATGTTCGATATGATGAAGCCCTATTCCTGGCAGCATTTTGCCGAGGGAAAAGTAATGTTTCTGATAGCGCTTTTGACCTGTATTCTGCTGTTCGGCTTTCTGGCCATGCGCTGGATCCTCAAGCCGCTCAGGTGGCTGAGCGACGGCGTGCGGCAGGTGGGCAGCGGCAATTTTGACTACCGCCTGCCGGTCAAGCGTCTTGATGAATTCGGCACGCTTGCCGGCGCGTTCAACTCCATGACCGGCCGCATCAGCGAGATGCTGCACGCACGCGAGCGGCTGCTGCTTGACGTCAGCCATGAGCTGCGCTCGCCCATTACCCGCATGCGGATCGCCCTTGAATTCCTGCCGCCTTCGCCGGTTACGCACGGCATGCAGGCCGACATCCATGACATGGAGGCCATGGTAAACGAAATTGTTGAAACGCAGCGGCTGGCCAGCCCCCACGGGCGGCTGAGTCTGGAGGCAGCGGATGTGTGCGCGCTGGTCCGGGAGGTGATCGCTGACCGGGCCCACAGCAGCCCCGCGATTGTCCTTGAGAATACAGCCCCGGGCATCACGGCCCCGCTTGACATGGCGCGCATGAAAACCGTTCTCAGAAATGTGATTGACAATGCGCTGAAATATTCAGATGCGGAAAGCGATCCTGTCCGGGTGTCTGTTTTCCGGCGCGGCGGCTCTATCGTCATTCAGATCAGGGACGCGGGCCGCGGCATCCCGGCCGAGGACCTCCCGTATGTATTTGAGCCGTTTTACCGGGTCGACAAATCGCGCAACAGGCATACCGGCGGCTACGGACTGGGGCTGAGCATCTGTAAAAACATCATGGAGGCCCACGGCGGCGCCGTCACGGTCGCAAGCGATCCGGGCCGGGGCACCACGGTCGAGCTGCTGCTGCCGCAGGCGCAGGCTGGTGAAAAATAATCGTCTGCGGCATTGTTTGTGCGGGGGATTTTTGAACTCGAAATCGATATCGGGATCGCAATCGAGGTTTTTAGAAAAGCCGATCCCGATTTCAATCCCGATACCGATAGCGATCCCGACGGGCGGTGCAGCAGTTGCTACTGCATCACCATCTTCTTGGACAGCTCCACGTATTTCTGGCGGGCCTGGGTGTGCTGCGGGTTGATGTCAAGCACGGCCTTGTAGGTGTCGCGCGCTTTGGCGGTATTGCCGAGCTGCTCGTGCAGGCCCGCAGTTTTCAGAAGCCAGACCGTATTCTTGGGCTCAAGGCCGCTTAAGGCCTGGTAGGCGGCAAGCGCCTTCTGCGGATTTTTTGCGCGCTCATGCAGCACGGCGAGCGCTTCCCAGGCTTTTTTGTTCTGCTTGTCGCGGGCGACCAGGGCTTCATAGGCTGCGGCCGCCTCCTTCACCTGGCCGTTTTTTTCATAGGCGTCGGCCAGGTTTATGTGATAGCCGATGTTGGCGGGGTTGAGCGCTACCGCCTGCTTATACAGGGGAATGGCCTCTTTGCGGTTGCCCTGCTTTTCAAGCAGCATCGCCAGGTTGTTGCAGACCGCGTGGTTTTTTTTGTCCAGCTTGAGCGCCTCTTTGTAAAAGTCGATGGCTTCCTTGGGCTTTTTCGCTTTTTCCGCCAGCATGCCCTGATGCAGCAGTACGGACGCATCGCCCGGCCTGAGCCGCGCAGCCTGGCCGGCCTCGCGCAGCGCTCCGTCGAAATCATTCATGTTCAGGTACATCTGGGAGAGGAACAGCCTTAAATCGGCGTTTTTCGGCTCAAATTCGAGCAGCACAACGGTGTTGCCGGCAGCGCGGTTCCATTCCTTGGCGGCTTCGTAGAGTTTGATCAGCTGCTGGCGCGCCGCGATATGGCCGCGATTGATTTCCAGGGCCTTGCGGTACATCTCGATTGCGCTTGCGGTCTGGCCGTTTTTACGCGCAAGCTCGGCGGCCTTGAAGTATATGCCGTCGGCAGCGCTTTTTTCAGTACGGGCCAGGCGGTCATAGAGCTGTATCAGGCGCGTCGTCTTTGCCCGGTCGCCCTCATAGAGGCGCACCAGCGATTTGAGCGCTCCTGCGTGGTCCGGGTTTATTTTCATGACCGCCTCATATTCCTGCACGGCCTTGGCCCGCTCGCCCCGGCTTTCATAGAGCCTGCCCAGCGCAACGCGCGCATCCTGCGAGTCCGGATCGAGCGCGATGGCTTTTTCAAGGCAGACGACCTGCGCGGAGGCCTCTGATACCTGCTCTGAGCGGGCGATCCAGTCGGCGGCCGTCATGGTCAGGCGCAGGGCAACAGCGCCCAGATCCTGCTTTTCTCCCGAGGTGATCACCAGGCGGTAGTCCAGCTTCTGCTCGGGCGCAAGCAGGCCGAGAAGGTTTTCGTTAAACCTGTTGGCGGACTGATCAACGCCTTCAATCATGACCACCGCTGATGACGGCGCAAACAGCCGGTAGATACCCTTGTAGACGATGCGTTTGCAGATCAGGCTGCCGCCGTAGGCGACATCGAGCGTGTCGCCCGGAGCGGCCGCGGTGAGTTTCTCGCCGAGCTGCAGTTCAACATGGTCAACGCGCAGCGCGAAAATAGTGCCAGAGGATGCCAGCACTGCGCCGGCCGCGGCCGCGGCAATCACCAGGGCCGCGATAAAGACGCTGCGCATGGGGCCTGGTTTTTTCGCGGCGGACCTCCTGAGCGGAGGCCGGGGCGGTTCATAGGGAGGCCTGCGGCGCGGTGGTGCATCCTGTTCTTCCTCGGCCCCGCGGCGGGGTCCGCCGGGCTGTTCGTCGTCGAGCCCCATCATGGTTCCGCGCTGCTTGATGTCAGACGGGCGCTGACCGATCCTGCTTCTTTTCATGGCCTTATAACTCATGCGCTAAAGGGTTTTGATGCTTTTTTTTAAAGTATCGCCAAATATCAGGCAATTAATAGCATATTTTGCTGAATAAAAAAATTTTTTTTTGCCGACGCGCTCCTTTCAGCCCCTTAAAAATGCAGAATAACCACAATATATAGTATGTGCCATGGCATTATCTTTCAAGATGTAGTGTTTCCGCTGATTCCGGCTTTTTGAGTAAAAAGCATTGAAAAAACTTCATTTTTTGACTTGACAGTGCCGATTGAAAGTACTATATAAGTCAATAAAGTGGAAGAAAGTGGAAGAAGGTGGATGCTATGTGTAAGGAAGAGGCGGCTTTTCGCGGGGAATATTGCCAATCCATAGACCCCAAAGGGCGCATTATTCTGCCGGCTAAATTTCGGGATGTCCTGTCCCAGCGCTATGACCAGAACCTGATTATTACCAAACATCAGGACCTCTGCCTGATGGCGTTTCCGGTGGCGGAGTGGATTGTGAAGGAAAACGAGCTCAAGCAGCTTCCCACCGGGCGCCGTGAAGTGCGCATGCTCAAGCGTTTTTATATGTCCTCGGCCAGCGAATGCGCTATGGACCGCCAGGGCCGCATCGTGATTCCGCCCAGCCTGAAGCAGTTCGCCCGTCTTGAAAAAAATATTGTCATAACCGGAAGCATTGATCATTTCGAAATCTGGGACCGCGATCTTTTCGATAAGAATACGTCGCCGGAACTGCATGACAGCGAAGAACTGCAGGTGATGCTTGACCGGCTTAACTTTTAGCACCGTGCGCGCATGGAACATATATCGGTGCTCGTCGACGAGGTGCTTGCCAACCTGCGGCCGGTGCCGGGCGGTGTGTACGTGGATGCGACGGTCGGGCATGGCGGGCATGCCCGCGCACTGCTTGAGCGCGAGCCCGGGATCGGGCGGCTCATTTGCATAGATCAGGACAGCGATGCGATCGCACGCTCGAGCGCAGCGCTTTCAGCATTCGGCAGCAGGGTTGTTTTTTGTAACCAGTCGTTCACTGAATTGCGGGATATTCTCAGGCAGGCCGGCATCCATGCAATAGACGGCATTGTTTTTGATCTGGGTGTCTCGACCGGGCAGCTGAAAGATCCCTCACGAGGTTTCAGCATGTATCTTGAGGGTCCACTGGATATGAGGATGAATGCCGGCGCGGCGCTGCATGCCAAAAACCTGATAGAACAGCTCGACACGGACGAACTTGCCGATACGATTTATCGCTACGGCGAAGAGCGCTTTTCGCGCCGCATCGCCGCCCATATCAAGGCCCGCCAGGCCGACATTACCACGACCGCCGATCTCGCCCTGGTCGTATCCGAGGCGATCCCCGCACGGCATCACCCGCGCAGCATCCATCCGGCGACGAAAACATTCCAGGCCCTGCGTATTGCCGTGAACAATGAGCTGCAGGCGCTCGAAACGGGCTTGCAGGCAGCCTGCGATGCTCTTGGAAGCGCCGGGCGCATGTGCGTGATCTCCTTTCACTCCCTTGAGGACCGGATTGTAAAAACCATGTTCAAGCGCTGGGCGGCCGGATGCGTTTGCCCGCGCGATCTGCCGGTGTGCGCCTGCGGCTGCACTCCCCGGGTGCGCATCGTCACGGCCAGGGCCGTCCGGCCCTGCGGCGCTGAAATCAGCGCCAACGCGCGCGCGCGCAGCGCGAAACTGCGGGTAGCGGAGAAACTGTAACGCCATGACCGAGCGCTTTATCCATACCAATTATCTGGCGCGGCAAAAGGTACGGGGCCCGAAGTCCCGCGAAGAGGTCCTGCCGCTGGGCGTCGTCGTGATGGGCCTGCTGGTGCTGCTGAGCGTTTTCTGTTTTCTGTGGGTCCGCATTTACATTATCGATATCGGCTACCGCATATCGGAAACCCTGGAAGCCGGCAAGGCGCTGCAGGAGGAAAACCGCCAGCTGCGCATCGCGCGCGCATCCCTGATAGCCCCGGCGCGCATTGAGAACATTGCAAAGGCGGAGCTGCACATGGTTGAACCCGATACGGCGCAGGTGATAACACTGAAATGGTAACCGTCCAGGCACGCACCGAACTCAAGAACAGCATCAGGCTCTGTGCCCTGCTGTTCGCCGTGCTGTTCGCGGTCATCGGTGTCCGGGCGTGGTTTCTGCAGATTCTGCGCTCCCCGGACTTGACCCGCACGCTGGAGCGGCAGTATAAAACCAGCGTTCTGCTTTCCCCTAAACGCGGCACGATCTACGACCGCAACGGCAACGAGCTGGCAATCAGCGTTCAGGTCGAATCCCTGTTCGCGCGGCCGCACATGATCAGCGATCCCGCCGGTCTCTCGCAGCGGCTGGCCGGTATTTTGAACATGGAGCCCGATGCGATCGCCGACAAACTCAGGGAGGAGAAGCCCTTTGTATGGATTGCGCGCAAAATCACGCAGCAGCAGGCGCAGGCCGTTCGCGCGCTGGAAGAGCAGGGCCTTGAGTTCGCCAAGGAGAGCAAACGGACCTATCCCAACGGCGAGCTGGCCGGACAGGTCATCGGGTTCACCGGCCTTGATTCCGAGGGCCTTGAAGGGCTTGAGTTCAGGATGAATGAAACGCTGCGCGGCACCCCCCAGCGGGTGGCGGCCAGCCGGGATGCGCGCGGGCGGCACCTGTTCTCGGAAGGCTTCTGCAGTTCCGCCCAGGATGACGGCAGCGACATCTATCTTACCATCGACAAGACCATTCAGTACATTGCCGAAAAGGAAATGCAGGCCACGGTTGCGGCCACGGGCGCCAAAAGCGGTATTGCCGTTGTCATGGATCCCTGGAACGGCGATGTGCTGGCCATGGCTGTCGTGCCGCTTTTTGATCCGAACAACTACTCGCAGTACGGGCGGGATATGTGGCGCAACCGCGCGATTGCCGATGTGCTTGAGCCCGGGTCGACCTTTAAAATATTCGTTGTCGCCGCCTCCCTTGCGGAAAAAATAATAACCCCGGAGGATACGTTTTTCTGTGAAAACGGCACATTTCGTATCGGGGGCAGGACCATCAGCGATGTGCACCCGTACGGCTGGCTGGACGTTTCCGGCATCATCAAGCACTCAAGCAACATCGGCGTGAGCAAGATTTCAAAGCATCTCGGCACGCCCCTTTTCTGCGACTATATCGGCCGGTTCGGCTTTGCCCGTCCCACCGGCATCGAGCTTCCGGCCGAAGCCTCCGGTTACATGCCTCCGTCGGAGCGGCTCTCGGAGCATACCCGCAGCGTTATGGCCTTCGGACACAGTATTTCGGTAACGCCGCTGCAGCTTGCGCAGGCATACAGCGCGATAGCCAACGGCGGGGTGCTGATACAGCCGAAGGTGGTCAAAAGCACCCGGACCTCCGACGGCGAAACCCGTGCATACCAGCCTGATGCGCAGGGCCAGCGTGTCATTGATCACGCCAGCGCCCAGATTTTGACCGAAATGATGCAGACGGTTGTTGAGCAGGGCGGAACCGGCGTCAAAGCGGCGGTTCCCGGGTTCGGCGTGGCCGGAAAAACCGGCACCGCCCGCAAGATATATAACGGGACCTACAGCCACAACCGCCTGGTGGCGTCATTTGCCGGGTTCTGTCCGGTGGATAATCCGAGGCTTACCGTCGTTGTCATTGTTGACGAGCCCCGGACGATGACCTACGGCGGCCAGAGCGCAGCCCCGGCTTTCAGCCGCATAGCGCAGCAGGCCCTTAATTATTTGAATGTCGCCCCGCGGGTTCAGATCGCCGCCGGGGAGGCTCCCTCCACGATACACGACCAAGGACCCCCAGCAGCGGGCAGAGCCGGATGACGTGTGCACAGCTGAAAGACCTGCTCACCGACGCGCGCCCCTGCGGCACCCCTGCAGGGGATGTTGCGTTTATAACGGCTGATTCACGCCGCGCGGAACCGGGATGCCTGTTCGTGGCCCTGCGCGGATCCCGGGCCGACGGGCACCGATTCCTCGACGACGCCTACCGGCGGGGCGCCCGCGCGTTTGTAACCGAAGCGCCGTACCTGCGCGAGGATGCGTTCAGCCTGAGCGTGCCCGACGCCCGCGCGGCCCTGGCGGCGCTGGCCGCGGCCTGGTACGGCGATCCGACCAGGCGCCTGGGCCTGATCGGCATCACCGGAACAAACGGCAAGACCACGACCGCGCATATTATTGAAACAATTTTAAGCGCCGCGGGTAAAAACGTCGGCATGATCGGCACAATCGAATACCGCTATCCCGGCTACAGCCGGCAGGCGCAACGCACCACGCCGGACGTCCTTGAGCTGCAGGAGCTGCTTGACCGTATGCGGCGCAACCGCGTTGACTGGGCGGTCATGGAAGTCTCCTCCCACGGACTTGACCAGCAGCGCGTCGACGGCTGCCACTTTGACGCCGCCGTTTTCACGAACCTGACGCCTGAGCACCTGGACTACCACCGGGACATGGAATGCTACCGTGCGGCCAAGCAGCGCCTGTTCAGCACCCTGCTGCCGCGCAGCGCAAAACAGTCACGCGCCGTCATCAATGCCGACGATCCCGCGGGCCGGCTGATTGCCGGGCGGTGCCCTGTCCCGGTCGTGACCTACGGACTCGAAAGCGGCGATGTGCGCGCCCGCGCCGCGCGCCTGTCGCTTGAAGGCATCCGGGCAGAAATCGTGGGCCCTCAGGGGGATTTTGAGATCACCTCACGGCTGGTCGGGGTGTTCAACCTGTACAATATCGTGGCCGCAGCAGCCGTCTGCAGGTCCCTTGGCATCGGCGTGGAAGCCGTGCAGGCGGGCATACGTCAGGCCGGCGGCGTGCCGGGACGCATGGAGCGCATTGAAAACGATCGAGGGATTCAGGTCTTTGTCGACTATGCGCATACGGCCGACGCGCTCGCGCAGGTGCTGGCAACGCTCCGGGACGCCGGGGCGCGCACCATTATCACCGTGTTCGGATGCGGGGGCGATCGCGACCGCGGCAAGCGTCCTGAAATGGGCAGGGCCGCGGGCCGCCTGAGCACCTGCGTTATCCTGACTTCGGACAACCCGCGCAGCGAGGACCCGGAGTCGATCATCGCCGAAATAGAGCCTGGCCTTGCGGCGCAGGGATGTGCCAGGGCCGAGGCGCCGGCCGCGCTGCGCGCCCGCCCGGCACTCTATTGCGTTATACCGGACCGGCGGCAGGCGATCAGGCATGCGATTGCCGCGGCCGCACCAGGCGATGTGGTGCTGATCGCGGGCAAGGGCCATGAGACAACGCAGCAGTTTGCGCGCGAACTGTGTCACTTTGACGACCGCGAAGAGGCCAGGAGGGCGCTGGAGATGCGCGCCCAGCATGGCCGATAATGCGCCTGAGGATAGTGTTTGTATGGATTTGGACATTGCCGATATTGTGAGCGCTACGGGCGGCACGCTGCTGGCCGGCGGGATTTCAGCGCGCGTGCGCGACGCGGTCATCGACTCGCGCGCTGCCGGTCCGGGGAGCCTGTTCGTGCCCCTGCGCGGAACGCGCCATGACGGGCACTCCTTTATCGAGGGCGCCTTCACGCAGGGTGCTTCCGCCGTGCTGACTGAGCGCCGCGGTGAAATCCGGATGGAGCGCTGCCCGGGCGCCCTGATCGGCGTTGAGAGCACGCTGCGGGCGCTGGGCGACATCGCGGCGTTCTGGCGGAGACGTTTCAGGCTGCCGGTGATCGGCATTACCGGCAGCAACGGCAAGACAACGACCAAGGAAATGATCGCCGCCATTATCGGCCGCAGCCGCAGCTGCCTTAAGAATGAGGGCAATTTCAACAATTTGATCGGATTGCCGCTGAGCGTATTGAAACTGGGCGCCGGGCACAAGGCGGCGGTGCTGGAAATGGGTATGAGCGAGCCGGGTGAAATCAGGCGGCTGGCCGAGATCGCCGCCCCGACCATCGGCGTTATCACCAACGTGGGCCCGTGCCATCTCGAGCAGCTGGGCTCGCTTGAGGCGGTCGCGGCCGCAAAGGGCGAGCTGTTCGAGGCGCTCGGCCCGGATGACATCGCGATCGTCAACGGCGATGATGATCGCGTGCGGGCCCTCGGTTCCGCTACCCGTGCGCGCGTGATCACGTTCGGGCTTGGCGCGGGTGATGTCCATGCCGCAGGCATCAGGCCCGGCGATGCGGCAGGAACGGTATTCGACCTGCATATCGGCAGCGCATGCGTGAGCGTGCGCCTTGACATGGACGGAGCGCATTTCGTCGGCAATGCGCTGGCGGCCGCTGCGGCCGCGCATGCCGCGGGCATCGGCATTGATGATATCGCCGCCGGCCTCGGCGCGTCCGGACCGGTTGCCGGGCGCATGCAGCGGCTTACGCTCGGCGGACTGGAGATCATCAACGATGCCTATAACGCCAATCCGGTTTCGGTGCGCGCGGCGCTCGCGGCCCTGGCAGGCGCGCGCAGAGGCGGCCGCGCGATCGCGGTTCTGGGCGACATGCTCGAGCTGGGCGAGCGGGCCGCCCTCTATCACCGTGAGATCGGGGCCTGTGCCGCGGGTTTGGACATCGATGTGCTTTTTGTGCTGGGAACGTTCGCCGGCGATGTATGCGAAGGCGCGCGCAGCGCAGGCCTTCCCGGCAGCCGGATACGCGCGTGTGCATCCCTGGACGGCCTTGCGGCCGCGCTTGCGGACGCCGCCCGGCCGGGCGACGTGGTGCTGCTGAAGGCCTCGCGCAGGATGCAGCTTGAGAAGGTGCTCGATCTGCTGCCCGGCGCCGGGCAGCACTCATGAGAGGACGTAGCTGATGCTGTATTATCTCCTCTATCCGCTGCACACCGAATTCATTATTTTCAACGTCTTCAGGTATATCACGTTCCGCGCGATTTATGCGACCGTGACGGCGCTGCTGCTGACCCTGCTGCTCGGGCCGTACGTCATCGGGCTGCTCAGGCGCAGCAGCTTCAAACAGAACGTCCGCGCCGACGGGCCCGCCACGCACCTTGCCAAGGAGGGCACCCCCACCGGCGGCGGCATCCTGATTCTGTTCGCCGTCATCACCTCAACCCTGCTGTGGGCCGACATGGCGAACCGCTACGTGTGGATCGTACTGCTGGCGACCGCCGGCATGGGAGCCATCGGGCTGCTGGATGACTGGAAGAAGATCCGGCATTCCAATACGCGCGGCATCACCGCGCGCGAAAAGCTGGTGCTGCAGGGCGCGGTTGCCGCCGCGGTGGCGATTGTGCTCTACGGCCAGGCCGGTTTTGACGCGCAGTTGTGCGTGCCGTTTTTTAAGAACGTCAAGCCCGACCTGGGCATCTGGTACATTCCGTTCGCGGTATTCGTAATCGTGGGCGCGTCCAACGCCGTCAACCTCACTGACGGGCTCGACGGGCTGGCAATCGGCCTGGTCCTGATCGTATCGGCCACCTACATGGTGTTCGCCTACATGACCGGTCATGCCGTGCTGTCGGAGTACCTGCGGATTTCGCCCATTGCCGGCGCGGGTGAGCTGACCGTTTTCTGCGGGGCCATGGTCGGGGCCAGCATGGGATTTCTGTGGTTCAACAGCCACCCCGCCCAGGTGTTCATGGGCGATGTCGGCTCGCTGTCGCTGGGCGGATCGCTGGGGACCGTTGCCGTCATCACCAAGCATGAGATCCTGCTGGGCATCGTCGGCGGCATGTTCGTCATCGAGGCGCTTTCGGTGATCATACAGGTCGGCTCCTTCAAGATGCGCGGCAAGCGCGTGTTTAAAATGGCCCCGCTGCATCATCATTTTGAGCTGTCCGGCTGGGCCGAATCAAAGATCATTGTGCGTTTCTGGATTATCGGCATCGTGATGGCGCTGCTGGCGGTAAGCACGCTGAAACTGAGGTAGCCATGGAACTGAGCGGCAAAAAAATACTGGTTGCCGGGTTCGGCCGGAGCGGGCGCGCGGCGGCGGATTTCCTGCTCGGGCGCGGCGCGTGCGTGACGGTGTGCGACCATAACGAGCGCCTGCAGGTTCCGCGCGAATTCACCTCTCGCGGCATGCGCGTCGAGCTGGGCGAGTATGCAATCCCGACCTTTACCTCGCAGGACATGATCGTTCTGAGTCCGGGCGTGCCGCTGATGTCGCGCGCCGTGATCGAGGCCCAGGCCCGCGGCATTGCGGTCATCAGCGAAGTCGAGCTGGCCTTCCGGCACCTGCGCGCGCCCCTGATCGCGGTGACGGGAACCAACGGCAAGACCACGACGACATCTCTGCTCGGCCATCTGTTTGAACGCGCCGGGCTGCGGGTGTTCGTGGGCGGCAATATCGGCGTTCCGCTGACCAATGCCCTGGCGATCGACCCCGGGCCCGACTACGTTATCGCCGAGATAAGCAGCTTTCAGCTTGAAACGATCGAGAGCTTCCGCCCGCATATCAGTTTGCTGCTCAATATCACCGACGATCACCTGGACCGCTATGCCTCATTCGAGCAGTACCGGCAGGCCAAGGCGGCGATCTGTAAAAACCAGACCCCAGAGGACTTTCTGATAGCCAATCTTGACGACCCCGCGCTGCAGCCGGTTCTGGAGGCAGCCCGCGCAACCGTGTTCGGCTTCAGCCGCCGCACGGCGCCGGAGCGCGGCGCGTTTGACGACGGTAACCTTCGTTGTGTGTTCCCGGGCCGGCCGTCACTGAGCATTTCCACGGAGAACGCGGGCCTGATCGGCAGCCACAACCGCGAAAACATGCTCGCCGCTGTTGCGGCCGCGTACCTGTGCGGCCTGCCGGCCGGGGCAATTCAAGAGGCGCTCGAGAGCTTCCGCGGGCTGCCGCACCGGATGGAGCATGCCGGCGAAGTCAACGGCATAACCTATATCAACGATTCAAAGGGCACCAACGTGGGCGCCTGCTGCAGTTCGCTTGCCGGCGTGAACGGACACCTGGTGCTGATAGCCGGCGGGCTTGACAAGGGCGGCAGCTATGCGCCGCTCGTTGAGCCGCTGCGCCGGAAGGCGCGCGCGCTGGTGCTGATCGGCGAAGCCGCCGGCCGCATGCAGGCCGAGCTTGAAGGCCATGTCGCCATCGTGCGGGCCGCCTCCCTTGAAGAGGCTGTCGGCGCGGCAACGCGCCTTGCGCACCCGGGCGACAGCGTGCTTCTGTCGCCGGCCTGCGCCAGCTTCGATATGTTCGACAACTATGAGCACCGCGGCGAGTGCTTTAAAGCGATTGTGAAAAACCTCGGACGGACAGCAGGCAGCCATGCACTCTAAAAGCCTCACAAAGACGATACTGCTGTTCGGCCCGCTGGTGCTGACGGGCCTGGGCATTATCATGATCTACAGCGCCAGCTCGATATTCGCGTCCTGCAAATTCCATGATGCCGGCTACTTCATGAAAAAGCAGTTCCTTTTCGCCATTGCAGGCACGCTCGGCATGCTGCTGCTCATGCGCGTTCCCTACGAGCGCCTGCGCCGGCTGGCCTATCCCTTATGGGCGCTCTGCCTCGGGCTGCTGGTGTGCGTTCTCGTTCCCGGCATCGGCACGGAAATAGGCGGTGCCGTGCGCTGGCTGCGCATCGGCCCGCTGTCGTTTCAGCCCTCGGAATTCGCCAAGCTGGCGGTGATACTGCTTCTGGCATATTCCCTGTCGAAGAAGGGCCGCGACAAGATCAAAAGTTTTTCGATCGGGGTGCTTCCGCACCTGCTGATGGTGCTGCCCCTGTGCGTCCTGATCATCGTGCAGCCGGATTTCGGGACCACGCTGATGATCGTCGTCCTGCTGGTCTGCATGATGTTCATCGGCGGGGTGCGCCTGCGCTATCTGTGCGGGCTCGGCCTGCTGGGGGCGTGCGCCGCCGTGCCGCTGATCGCCATGAAAGGCTACCGCATGGAGCGCATGCTGACCTTCCTGAACCCGTGGGAGAAATCAAGCGGATCGGGCTTTCAGATCATACAGTCGTTTCTGGCCTTCGGCGCCGGCGGACTGAAAGGCACCGGCCTGGGAGCCGGAACGCAGAAGCTGTTCTACCTGCCCGAGCCGCACACCGATTTTATCCTCGCGGTCATCGGCGAGGAACTCGGGTTTGTGGGGGTCATGCTGGTCGTTGCCGTTTTCGCCATGATCGTCCTGTGCGGGCTCAGGGTCGCCGCGCATGCCCAGGACCTGTTCGGCGCCTATATGGCGCTGGGAATCGTGATGATGATCGGCATACAGACCTGCATCAATATGGGCGTGGTGCTGGGCCTGCTGCCGACCAAGGGCATGCCGCTGCCCTTCGTGAGCTACGGCGGCACGTCCCTGGTCATGAATCTCATGGCGGTGGGGGTGCTGCTGAGTATCTCGGCGCACGCGGACATGAAGGCGCAATGAACATAACTATTACCGGCGGCGGCACCGGCGGACATCTTTTCCCGGCGATAGCCGTTGCGCAGGAGTTCCAGCGGCGCGGCGACGGACACGCGATTCAGTTTATCGGAAGCAGCCGCGGCATCGAGGCGCAGGTGCTTCCCAGGGCGGGGTATCTATTGGAAACGGTTGATATCAAGGGATTCGCGGGCAAATCCGCGCTGCGCAAAATCGAGTCGCTCGCCTCGATTGTTCCGGCTGTCGCGCGCGCCATCGCCCTGCTGCGCGCGTTTCGTTCCCGGCTCGTTATCGGGTTCGGCGGCTACATTTCGTTTCCGGCCGTTATCGCCGGCCGTCTGCTCGGCCTGCCGGTGGCCGTCCATGAGCAAAACAGCGTGCCCGGGCTCAGTAACCGGGTGCTCGGGCTGTGCGCGCAGCGCATTTTCGTCACCTATGAGGAGAGCAAGGGCTTCTTTCCGGCGCGCAAAACGATTCATTCGGGGCTGCCGCTGCGCGTGCTGCCCGCAGCCGACCGGATTGAGCGCAGCGGCGATGCGGCCGCGGTGATCTGCATACTGGGCGGCAGCCAGGGCGCCCGTGAAATCAACAGCGCCGTGGTCGGGGCGCTGCCCGCGTTCGCCCGGGGCGCACGACCGCTGCGTTTTATCCATCAGACCGGGACGCAGGACGCCGAACGCGTCGAGGCCGCCTACCGGCGGCACGGGCTGCAGGCCGTGGTCGCGCCGTTTTTCGACGACATGCTCGCGCGGTTTTTGAGCGCCGACCTGGTGATAGCGCGCGCCGGCGCCGGAACGCTGGCCGAGCTTGCCGTGTGCGGCCGGGCTTCGATCCTGATTCCGTACCCGTTCGCGGCCGGCGACCACCAGCGCAAAAACGCCCTGATGTTCGAGCGGCAGGCAGGCGCGCTGGTCATGGACTCGCGCGACCTCACGAGCGACGCCCTGGCCCGCTGCGTGCTCGGCCTGATTGCCGATCCCGCGCGATTGCGCCACATGGCGCAGCAGGCCGCATCGCTTGCCCGGCCCCGGGCCGCGCAGATAATCGTTGACGAGTGCTGCCGTCTGGCGGCGGCATAGACAGGGAGCAGCCGGTGACAGTGACCATCCGCAACCGCATCAACCACGTGCTCCTGCATGCGCTGCTCCGGTGGAGGTATCAGGCCCGCCGCCGGCCCAGGATGGTGAAATGCATTCTTGCGGCCGAGGGCCTGTTCGTAAGAGCCGGCCTGATCTATTACGGACGCCGTCACGCATAACAGGGCGCCAGCGCCCGGAAAGGCAGACATAGACGTGTACAAAAAGAACCAGCATATTCACTTCGTCGGCATCGGCGGCATCGGCATGAGCGGCATCGCAGAGCTGCTGCTCAATCTCGGCTACCGCGTGAGCGGTTCGGATCTGAAGGCAAGCGATATCACGCAGCGCCTGAGTTCGCTGGGCGCCAGCGTGTATCACGGCCATGAAAAAAAGAACCTTAAAGATGCCGATGTCGTCGTGATCTCTTCGGCCGTGCGCTCGGACAACCCCGAGGTCCGGCAGGCCCACGACAGGAACATACCCGTGATACCGCGGGCGGAAATGCTCGGGGAGCTCATGCGATTGAAGTACGGCATCGCCATTGCGGGTGCGCACGGAAAGACCACGACCACGTCGCTGATTGCCGCCGTTCTCGAGTACGGCGGTTTCGACCCGACCGTGGTCATCGGCGGCAAGCTGCGCAAAACCAACACGAACGCTTTTCTGGGCGCCGGCGATTTCCTGGTGGCTGAGGCCGATGAAAGCGACGGCTCGTTTCTGACCCTGCCGCCGACCATAGCGGTCGTGACCAACATCGACCGCGAGCACCTGGATTACTATAGCGGCATCGATCAGATCAAAAGCTGCTTCCTGCAGTTTCTCAACAAGGTGCCGTTTTACGGGCTGTGCCTGATCTGCCTTGACGATGAGCATCTGCAGAGCATCATTCCTCACATGGAAAAACGCATCATGACCTACGGCCGCGCCAGCCAGGCCGACCTGCAGGCACGCGACATTTCTTTCGAGGGCTTCAGCACAGCCTTTACGGCCTTCCTGCGCGAGCGCAAGCTGGGCAGGATCACGATGCGCCTGCCGGGCTCCCATAATGTGCTCAACGCGCTGGCCGCGATCGGCGTCGGGCTGGAACTCGACATCCCGTTTGCGACCATCAGAAAGGCCCTGCGGGAATTCCGGGGAATACAGCGGCGCTTCCAGATGCTGGGGCAGCGGCGCGGAATTACCCTGATCGACGATTACGCGCATCATCCGACCGAAATCAAAATGACGCTGAAGGCAGCCCGCCAGCTTGGCGCGCGCAGGGTCGTGGTGCTGTTTCAGCCGCACCGATACAGCCGTACCCAGCATCTGTTCAATGAATTCATGACCGCGTTCTATGATGCGGACGTGTTGATCGTGACCGGCATTTACGCGGCCAGCGAGCAGCCCATCGCGGGCGTGACCTCTGAGCGTTTCTATGAGGGCCTCAGGGAATACGGCCATAAAAACGTGCTGCACGCACGCGACCTGCAGCAGGCTGAAAAACTGGTGCTTGCGACCCTTGAGCCGGGCGATGTGTTTTTGACGCTCGGGGCCGGCGACGTCTGCACGGCCGGTCCGCGCGTTTTGAAGGTTTTGCAGAAACAAGCCGCACAGTCCGGCGGCACCGGGGGAACTGCTCCATGAGCGATGCTTCAGGAAGGGTCAGGGGACACGGCAGCACGGGCAAAAAACGCGGCAGCCGGCCGGTCACCACGGTATCGAGCCACATGGTGAATTATCCGCTCTGCCTGCAGGCCGAGCGTCCGGAGCGCATGCGCCAGAGTCTGCTGGGCTCACGCCCCGCCTGCCGGGCGCGCAGCACGGACGCGAGCGCATATACGGAGTCGGGCAGATGACGCAGCAGATGTCATGCGGAACAGCCTTCAGGCACAAGCGCCTCGGCGTCGTGATGGGCGGACTGTCGACGGAGCGGGATGTGTCGCTGCGCAGCGGTGCGGCCATGGCAGCCGCCCTGCAGCGCATGGGCTGCAGGGTCGTGAGCCTTGAGGCCGACCGCGGCCTTGCCGGCGAGCTTGTGCGCAACCGTATCGAGGTCGCCGTGCTCGCCCTGCACGGCCCGCTGGGAGAAGACGGAACCGTGCAGGGTCTGCTGGAGCTGGCGGGTATTCCGTACACCGGGTCAGGCGTGCTTGCCAGTGCGCTTGCAATGCACAAGGCGGCTGCGAAGAAAATATTTGTTTTTCACGGGCTGCCGACCCCGGCATTTGAGGTGCTGCCCGCCCGTGATGCCGGCAAACCCGAAGCCGCCGCACGCATCGGCCTGCAGCCTCCGTTCGTGGTCAAACCCTGCGAGGGAGGTTCAAGCATCGGCGCGTGCATCGTACGCGAGGCTGCCCGGATTGACGAAGCGCTGCAGGCAGCCACAGCAGCCGACGGCGGCGATATTCTTATCGAGGCGTATGTGCGCGGCCGCGAACTGACCGTGGGAGTGCTGAACGGCCGGGCCCTGCCCGCGCTTGAAGTGTGTGCCCGGGACGGGTTCTATGATTATCAGGCCAAATACCACAGCGGGGGATTGACCCGCTATATCGAGCGCCCTGATTTGAGCGCGGATGTGCATGCCCGCCTGCAGAGCCTGGCCGAACGCGCCTACAGCGCGCTGGGCT
>CAIRTM010000022.1 GCA_903881505.1 uncultured delta proteobacterium
AACACAAGGTAAATGAGATAATTGAATCAGTACTCCGTAAAGCTGCATGATGTATGGCGCTTTCCGGTGACGAATTTTATCAGCGCCTGCCGAAAAATGACAATTTTTGTCGGCATTTTCAATACATCCTTACGCAGCATAACCCCTTCGCAATTCCGGTCAGACCGCACGCATTGTAAATGCCCGGGCCCGCTGGCTCGGCACACCGGCAGGCACTGCTGCTCTTTCTGAGGCAATTCTCCTGGCCCGTTCCGGAGCGCCTCTTCACACTGTTATAATTTTTTCGGAACAGCATGGTATAACTTTAATTAATATAGTATTTGATCGGGTCGTAAAAAGTCAGAACATGGCATGTTTCAGACGCACTCCTAAGAAGTCAGCATCCGGACTTTGCATGAGTGCGGCACTGTTGTATTGCGTATATCGAATATACTGCCCGATGCAAGCGAAAGGAGGCGAAAGGGGTTCGGCGGGGCTCGTTGAAGCGCCGGCCGCGTAGCGGGCAGTTACAACGTTCCGGTCCAGCGGTTGACCCCGCTGGGCCGTACTTCAATCAAGGAGCCGGGCTGGGTTGCCAGAACGCCAGTAGTCTGGAATATGAAAAAATAATCAGAGCCCAGCTCTCCGCGAACCTCCAGGGGCTGGTAAATAAAATTCTGGAAGCCCTGTTCACGCATATTCTCTTTCATCGTGGTGCCGTTCACCGCCATAAAAGAGCGCAGTGCAGGCCATCCGGCCTCTCCGTCAGCCCAGAGACCGACCGGAAACAGGTTGCCCTCTGATGAGGTCGCATACATTGCCATTGCAGACCTGATTGCTTCGCCTGTTCCTGTTGCGGTTGCAACAATCGCCCTGGTTCTATAACGGACAAAATTCGGTACTGCAACCATGGCAAGTATGCCGACGATGGCGACGACAATCATCAACTCAACCAGTGTGAAGCCCCGGAAGTCTTTGCGTTTAATCAGCATAGGCTGGCAACATTCAGTCACACATATCCGTTCATCACGCACGGTTTTCCTGCATGGGTACAATTCCTTGTTGTACTTTGTAAGCAATTTATATACCACGGACCTGTTGCAAAATAAAACAAGATAAATTGATGAGTTTAATGGTTCCGCAGGCGACGCTGCGATTGCATGCAGTCCCGGGGTGACAATTTTTGTCAACAATTCCAGTAACTGGTTTTTATTCAGAAACCAATTGATATACAAACAGGCTGTTCTACAACATCCCTCCCTCAGACGATCAGCTGCGGTGGACAAGCCCGTCTGCGGCGGTGCGCTGCACAAGGCTAACGCACACATATGCCTGCTTCACAATGATTGCCTGCACGCTGGTTGCACAGAGCGCGTACGCCTTGCAACCGGTCATTTTTGAACATCCTGTATAAAAATACTTTTGCAAGAACCTGCCGGGCAGCGTGTACGGCATGCTTTTAAAGACTCCTGGATACCGGCGAAGCCCGGCGTGTACCTCAGCGTGCGCCTGCAGCTACAAACGCGCCGACAAACACGAAGATGATGATCATTTGAATGATCCAGCCGATCACACACACGGCTATGGCGCGGCCCGTGCTGTTGTAGTCGAGCGCCTGCCGCACGGCAATGACCATGGCAACCAGCATCCAGATGCCCGCAACCAGGTTAACAACGGTATTCAGGCCCGGGATGATGCCAAGGATGCGGATCACGCCGGGAGAGCTTGAAAACCCGATCGTACGCAGCAACTCGCCAGCGTCGGCTTTGGTCTGCGGCTCGGCCAGGAATTTGGTGCCGATAAAGTAGGTAAGGTACGCCCACACGTACCAGCCGATGAGCGAGATCACGGTCCCGAGCAGGATGCCCGTGATGCCGGTTCCCATGCTTCCGATTCCGGCCGCAAGGCTTGAGATCACGACCACGAGCGTTGCCTGTCCCAGCATCGACTTGTCGGCTTCAACTGTCTCATACAACGTAACATCCAGCTTTGCTGCGCGCAGCATGTTGTCAAGAAGCTGATTCATGGCACCCTCCCTTTCAAAGTGTGTTTGGTCCTTAGTATCATACAATTTCCGGGTAATGCAAAATGTTTTCATGCGCTCCTGCGGCGCTGAAGCCGAATCTGCCGTAACAGGCGGGGTCGCCGTATACGAACAGGATATGCACACCGCTGCCCGTGAGCATCTGGATGCCGTGCCGTATGAGTTGTGATCCGATGCCGTGTTGCTGATAGCCGGGCTTTTACGCCGAGCGGGGAGAGGATATATCCCCGCAGATGTTCGCTGCCGCCGATTTTCAGCGGGCTGAACGCAATGTGGCCGATTATGGTCCCGTCGCAGTTCGTATGCGCATGGCGTGAGATCCCGGAAAGCAGAAAAAATAACCCCCTCACCTTTTTCCCGGCTGTCAGGTGCTGTCTGTTTGCAGGGGAACACACGGCTCACCCGTGCATTGATGTATTTCAACGGTTATATGCGACAGGTGCTGAACGCTGCTCAGGAGGTTCTTGTAATGTGCTACGGGTTTGGGGTAATGCGTGACAAGCGAAATTATCGCCGCGTAATCGTCAGGCCCGACTTTCCACAGATGGAGATCGCAGATACGGTTGTCGGAATCCGACTCCAGCGCTGCCCTGATCAGCAGCTTTGTGTCCTCTGCGATGCTTTCATCCAGCAATATGGGACTTGTTTCCTTCAACAGGCCCAGCGACCAGCGTGTTATTACCAGGGCGCCGACCATGCCCATGAGCGGATCAAGCCGGTTCCACCCCAGCATTTTACCAAATACCAGCGCCACAATCGCCAGTATCGACGTCAGGGCATCCGCCAGCACATGAAAATACGCGGCCTTCAGGTTGTGGTCGTGATGGCGGTGATGATCATCATGTGCATGAGCATGGTCGTGATCATGATGGCCCTGCAGTATGAAAGCGCACACAGCATTAACGAGCAGGCCGAGCAGCGCGACGCCGATTGCTTCGTTGAAATGGATGGTTTGCGGGTTTACTATGCGCTGCAGCGATTCAACGGCCATCACCAGGGCGACCACGAATAAAGCAATCGAGCTCGCGAAGCCGCCCAGTACGGTTACTTTGCCCGTGCCGAAGGCAAAGCGGGACGTGTGCTGATGCTTCCTGGCATACCTGTAGGCGAATATCGCAATGAGAAAGGCGGCAACATGCGTTCCCATGTGCCAGCCGTCCGCCAGCAATGCCATGGAACCGAATGCAATGCCGGCAATGATTTCAACAACCATTGTCACGGCGGTCATTATCAGGACGTACCTGGTCAGCCGTTCGCCCTGTTCGTGGATCACCGCGAAATCGTGGCTGTGCCGCCATGCGTCAAGGTTGTGTGTGTGCATGTATTCTCTCCGGTTGTGTGCCATGCGCTCAGGGCAGGGCCCTCAGAGAGCGGCACGGGTGCGGTGCAGCCGAATCCGCCGGTTGTTCTTTCAACTTCGGTTGCGTGGGGTACGCCCGTCTGCCGCCTCACCTGACCAGATGCAATACCTTCGCCAGCTCAGCGTGAAAATAGACTGAGCGTATCAACGCGGGGATCAGCATGAAAACCATTGCGCCCACGGCGCATGAAAGCCCCATGTTTTTCCAGGTCAGCAGGCGCTTCCGGCCCTGCATTGCCATGAAACAGACGCCGCCGGGTATGTACAGGAGCGCCGCCGTCACAACGCCGGGTGAGTACTCACCGCTCAGAACAGTGGCTGAGATATGCAGGAAGGCATTACTCAGAACCCACATGGCGGCAGACATCCCGAGCCACAGGTGTTTGACCGGATTTTTATAGTACAAAAAGCAGGCCAGGGTCAGCACAGCAAAGAAGCCGGCATTGCCCAGCAGGTTCTGCGTCCAGTCAAAACTGCCGAAGTACCGGTCAGCCCACGCAACAAATCCGCAGCTGAATTCCTCTGCCATGTGAAGGGCGTACAGCAGACAGAGGATAAAAACAGCCCCCGGCCTCTCATTCCAGTCCCGCAGTTTTCGCATGCCGTGTCCTTTAACAGCACAGGGCTGTCAGCTTTTCGACCATCCCTTTTTAGGGCCCGTGCAGCAGCTCGCGTATGTCGCCGTTCATGAAGTGGCAGATGCTCACGTCGCCGCCGAGCCGGGGCTTTTTGAATGAAAAGGAGTAGACCCAGGCAAGCCCCTTGCCCGGGTTGCCGTCGAAATAGCGCAGCGTAATGCCGGAAAGGTATTTGTCGGAGTAGTCCTGTCTGGCGCCGTCTTTGAGAAAGCGCTTTATGCGCTCCACGGAATCAAACAGGCTGATCGCCGGAGCTGTGTCCGCAGGCGCCTGCGCCCGAGCCGGCGCTGCCGGGCAGGCGCTGAGCAACAGGGCAAGGAATACGAGCGTTTTCATTTTTTTAGGCGGAGTTTACATTACCGTGTGATCATCGCTGCGATTGCTCAGTCAGATTAAATCTAGCATTTTTATCTGTCCGTAACAATACGGCCGGCCCGTAAGCTCGATCCCTATAGAGATTGGATCTTTTTGAGCAGTGTGTATCCGCGAAAGCGGAAGCCGGCATCCGGCCTGTATCCCTTGACAATCCGCGGGTCCCTGGCGCTCTGCTCGTGTGACCACAGCGGTTCATGCAGAAGGATATAGTCCGGGCTGTAGTGGCTCAGCCATTCGCAAAATTTTTTTTCGGCGATAAATTCCGCGTTTAAAGGCGTCACCAGGCCAAGGATATCAATGATATGGCGATCGGAGTACCAGCCTATGGTGCCGATCTCAACCATGGCAATGCTGGCCGCGGGCGCCGTGTTCTGTTTTATCCACATGCCTATCTGCCTGTAGGCCTCACGTGGCCTTGCTGGCTGGTTGGAATACAGGCATCCCATGCATACGAGATAAGCCCCGAGCACGGCCGCCACCGGCACGCCCGGCCATGGGCTGATCCGGCCATGCCTGCGCTGCAGCAGGCCGAGCACACCCAGGGCGGCATACACGCTGCCGAAGGCAAATACGGGTGTGTAGTACCAGTGATAATTCGGGACCCCGGCCGCCGCGCAGCCTGCGACATATGCCAGTACATACGGCACAGCAACCCGGGTCAGCATGCTCCGGCGGAACTGCCACAGGCCGAGCAGAGCGCAGCCAAAGCAGACAATCATATAAAGGCTGTCAGCGTGGAATGCCCGCCCTTTCAGATAGCCGCACGAGTTCAGAAACAGCCACCCCGAACCCCAGAGGCCGGACTTTCCCTGGCCCAGTTTGGCAGTGATGGAATCGGGCAGGACATGCCCGTAATAGCAATAATTGAACCCATAGCTTGCACCGACCAGCGCAATCGGCGCAATAAAATATGCGCTATGGGGCAGGCGCCTGTTCTGTAACCAGTAATCAAACAGAACAACCAGGGGTAAAAGCCCGCCTTCGGCTCGCGTTATACAGAGCAGGCCCGCGCACACGCTGCACCAGAATAATCGCCTGGCCTGATACGCCCACAGCAGCAGCGCGCTCAGCATGATGAGCAGCGTGCTTTCCATGCCATAGGTTTCATAGATAAACGGCGGGGTCAGCCCGATGACCACAACCATCAGCATCTGATACAGCACATTGCCGCGCCAGCATATCCGGGCCATCACAACGGCAAATATCCAGAAGCATGCGGTTGATACAATGATAACCGTCGCCTGAAGATCCTTGAGTATCCACGCCATCAGCAGCACAAGGCAGGTAAAAAGGGGAGAGGTCAGGCCGTTGAATTTTTCGCCTGTATTATAGACAAGGCCATGGCCATCAAGGCAATTTCTTACGTAGCGCAGATAGATCAGCGCATCGTCGAGCTGCGTACCCCGCTTTACGTAGGAGAAGTAAAAAATGGGAAGTCCGGCCAGCGCCATAAGCATCAGCCAGGTCAGGGCACGGCGATGATTTGTTTTCAGCATATGGAAATCTGAATATTAATCAAATCCTGGAATCGGAAGACTGAGCATCATGAACTCAGGAAGCGATTTCTGGGTACCGGTCTGAACCGGTATGACGGGTTAATTGCAATGCCTTCTTATTCGTCACTCCTGCGAAGGCCGGAAGTCCAGTCTTATAATCCATGTTTTTGTCTTGCCCGATAGCGATGACGGGCCGCATGCGCGATGTGCCCCGGTGCGGTTTTGGTGAATTCCGCATGGTTGTGGAAAATACTATACTAATCGGTTTTATTGCGCAAACGGAAAAAGGCCTTCATTCGGCGCAACAGCAGCCTGCGCCACAACGGGTATGCCGCGTATGTGCGTAGTTTTATCATTGCAATACTTTTTCAGGCGGTCTATATGTGTTTGTGTAAGCTCCAACCGGGGAAACGGATCAACCCGCCGACCATTTATCAAACACAGGAGGAGGACCCATGAAACGCCACATGCACGTATTTGTCAGCCTGGCCCTGGCTGCTTTTTTGTTCGGGTGCGCGGCCGTTACGCAGCCGCCGCAGGCCTGCAGCCCGCCTGCACAACAGGCGCGGCTCGTCCAGAAAGCCGATAATTTCCTCGTCATACTTGATACGTCCGAAACCATGGCAGGGCAGTACAAAACCGCAAGCGCCCTGCAGCTGGCCACATGCACCGTTGCGCGCATGAACCAGTGCATACCCGACATCAGGCTCAACGGGGGTCTGCGGGTCTACGGGCGTGGCTACTGGCTTTTTTCGATCGGCCAGACTGACCTGCTCTACGGGATGACCCCGTATGAAAAGTCCGGCTTGTCGGAGGCCTTGGGTAACGTGACCCTGGCCTGCGGTGATTCGCCCATGGCAAAAGCCCTGACCAGGGCGACCGAAGACCTCAAGCCGCTATCCGGCACAAGCGCTGTCATACTGGTCAGCGACGGGAAAGCGACCGATCAGGGTGTGACGGAGGCTGCCCAGGCCATGAAAAAGGCCTTCGGCGACAGGGTATGCATATACACGATCCAGATCGGCGATGATTATAACGGCGCAAAGCTGCTGGAGCAGATTGCGAAGATCGGCGGCTGCGGCTTCAGCGTCAATGCCGACAAGCTGGCGGGCTGCTCTGAAATGAGCGCGTTTGTTGAGCAGGTTTTTTTTACGAATACATGCCCTGATGCCGACGGCGACAGCGTGTGCGACGGCAAGGATGCGTGCCCGGGAACGCCTGCCGGGGCAAAGGTGAACGCGCAGGGCTGCTGGGTGATCGAGGATGTGCTGTTTGATTTAAACAAGGCGGTGCTCAAACCCGCTGCCGCCCCGGTGCTGGATCAGTGCGTGGCGGTGCTGAAAAAGTGCCCTTCCGTGAAAATAAGCATCGAAGGGCATACCGACAATACGGGGAGCGCGGGCTATAACCTGGATCTTTCCCGCAGGCGGGCCGAAGCGGTACAGCGCTATTTCGCTGAGCACGGCATCTGCGCCGCGAACCTTTCGGCACAGGGTTTCGGCCTTTCAAAGCCCGCGGCTTCAAACAGCACGCCTCAAGGCAGGGCGAAGAACCGTCGCGTTGAGCTCCATGTGAAATAATGAGAAAGAAGTATGTGCGTTCGGGGCGGATTCATGCGTGAATCCGCCCCTTTTTTATGCGTCCTGCCCGATAACGCCGTGGCCGGCAGCGCCGGTGGCCTGCAATGCTTCGTATTCGCTTTTCAGCATGCCGAAGCGGCAGGTGTTGTACCATTGTCCGTCGAGGTGGATTTCTTCGCGGTAGACGCCTTCCTGGACAAAGCCCGCGCGCCTGACAATGTCGATCATGCGGGTGTTGGGGCCTGCGCAGTGCAGGTATAGTTTGTGCAGGCCCTGTTTATTGAAGGCGCATTCCATAAGGTGCGCAACAATGCGCCGTCCGAAACCTCTGCCGGCGCAGGCCGGGTTGACGATGATCGAGAGTTCGCCGCAGCCGTGTTTGGGGTGGATGTAGTGCACAAGGCCCAGGCCCACGGCCGTGTCGGCGCAGGCTGCCGGCGCTGTCCGGTAGAAAAACATGCGCGCATCGGTTTCCTGCTCGCGCGCAAGCCATCGCCTGAGCTCGTCCATGCTCATGGGGCGGTAGAGAGAGTAGAGGTTGCGGTGCACGGCCGGCTCGCGCAGCCATGTTTCGAGGTGCTGCAGTTGTTCTTCTGTGAACGTTGCGGCGTACAGGGGCATGTCCATTTCAGTTGTCCTATCGGGGAGGCGTTCAACAATAGGTTGCACTATGGGTGCGTACATCATATAATTACCGCTGTTTTTTTGTCAAACACATTGGCGCCTGTATGGCTGACGGGGCTGATCCGGCTGCTGTCGTGGCCATGCCGTGAACCCGACATTGCAAAGGAGACTGTTGTATGAAAAGTATCTCGATCTACCTGCCGAAAGACGAAATACCCCGCCAGTGGTACAACCTGGGTTCCGAGCTCGCCATGCAGCCGCCGGTTGACGCCAGCGGCAAGCCCATCGGCCCGGAGGCTCTTGCGAAAATATTCCCCATGAACCTGATCGAGCAGGAGATGTGCCCGGACCCGTGGATCGACATTCCCGAGCCGATTCTGGACATCATTTCGCGCTGGCGGCCTTCGCCCCTGAGAAGGGCGGTGTTCCTTGAAGAGTATCTCAAGACCCCGGCGCGCATCTACTACAAGGACGAAAGCGTCAGCCCGGCCGGCAGCCATAAGCCCAATTCAGCCGTAGCCCAGGCCTGGTACAACAAGCAGTTCGGCATCGAGAACATCGTGACCGAAACCGGTGCCGGGCAGTGGGGCGCGGCCCTGTCGTTCGCATGCAAGCTGATCGGGCTGAACTGCAAGGTCTACATGGTGCGCATCAGCTTTGACCAGAAGCCCTTCCGCAAGGTGATGATGCAGCTGTGGGGCGGCACATGCGTTGCAAGCCCGAGCACGGAGACCGAGGTGGGCCGCCGTATCCTGGCGCAGGACCCCAATACACCCGGAAGCCTCGGGATCGCGATCGGCGAGGCCATCGAGGCGGCCGTGACCGACCAGAGCGGCAAGACGCGCTATTCTCTGGGCAGCGTGCTCAATCACGTGATGCTGCACCAGACCGTGATCGGGCTTGAGGCCAAGAAACAGCTCAAAATGGCCGGCGAGAAGCTGCCCGATGTCGTCATAGGGTGCGCGGGCGGCGGCAGCAATTTCGCGGGGCTTGCATTCCCCTTTACCCTTGACAAGATCCACGGGGCAAACATCGAGATCATTCCCGTCGAGCCCGAAGCCTGCCCCACGATCACCCGGGGCCCGTTCGCCTACGATTACGGCGACGTCGGGCGCCAGACCCCCCTGATCCCCATGTACACGCTGGGCCACGCTTTCATTCCGCGCCCGATCCACGCGGGCGGGCTGCGCTACCACGGCATGGCGCCCATGGTGAGCCAGGCCGTGCAGCAGGGCCTGTTCAATCCGCGGGCCCTCCGGCAGACCGAATGCTATGAGGCGGCCATGCTGTGGGCCAACACCGAAGGCCCGATCTGCGCTCCCGAGACCAGCCACGCGATCGCAGCCGTTATCCAGGAGGCCGTCAAGGCGCGCGAAGAGCAGCGCGAGAAAGTGATTCTCTTCAACTACAGCGGCCACGGCCTGCTCGACCTGGCCGGATACGAGAAATTCATGGCCGGCGAGCTGAGCGATTACGCGCTGCCCGAGGAGGACCTGCGGGCATCCCTTGAGCCGATTATGAGTTATCCGAAGCCGAAACAGTACGGCACGTAACCGGCGGACGTACGGGCCTGCCGGCGCTGAGTTCTGAAAGGAGATCGCGGCATGGGAAAAGTGATCGTACCGCAGCCGAACGAAAAGGAACTGGCCGCGTTCGCGCTGGTGGGCCTGACCATGAAGGCCTCCATGAGCGAGGACGAGTTTATCAGCATGGCAATCGAGTATCTCAACAGCCATAATGTGCTCCACCTTGCAACCTGTAAAAACAACGAGCCGCGCTGCACGCCGCTCGAATATTTCAACAACGGCCTCACCGTGCATGTGTTTTCAGAGGGCGGGGGCAAGATCGCCAATCTGAAGGAAAATGAGCTGGTGTCCTACAGCATCGCCGATCCCTATGACCCGGCAGCGGATTTTTTCGGGGCATCAGGCATGCAGGTGTGGGGACGGGCCACGTTTTTCAAGAAGAACACCGACCCTGAGCGTTTCAAGAAAATCCGGCAGTATTCGCGCTACATGAAGCAGCTGGAAGAGCAGGGGCTGGGAGATGCAGCTTCATCCTACAATTTCAACGTTATAACGATCGAGCCCTATAAGATCAGGCGCCTGTGCTACCGGCAGGGGATGCGCAACGTGATCTGGAACAGGGAAGCCCGGCGTGCTTGCGCAGACCGGTCGGACGTTTAGGGGTCTGATAAGGCGGACCAGCCTGAGGACCGCCTGCCGGAACGCGCATCCTTCCTTCCGAACACGCTTTTGACTGCTACTCCGCAGACGGCAAAACCGAAAAACGTAAACGGCATCTGCCACAGGATGAAGTTAATGCCGGCATGGACGAATGAATGCGCCTTGAAGACGACGAACCATGACAGGGGTGCAAGCATCGAGGCCCATGCTGCACACACCAGCGCGACGTTCCGCGCGCGCAGTTCAGCTGAGTCGCCTGACTGCGCACGCAGCAGCACGACACCCGACATGGCCAGGAAGACCGCTATCAGGTAAGCATAGCGTATTTTGAACACGAAGCCGGACAAGAATTGACTGGAAACGGTCAGGTAATTGTTGAAATCGAAGTAACTGGCCGCCAGGTACCTGACGAGTACCCCGAGCGTGGGCGCCTCAAGGCTCTCTTTCAGCGGATCGGGATAGTCGTGCGCCTGCCCGTGCGTTCTTTTTCCAAACGAATATACTATGTGCTCAACACCGTCCCGCACGCTTCCCTTGACAGCGGCGATCTGGAACGACAGGATCGCAAGGCTCAGGCAGACCGCGAGGCATGCTCCGGTCATGGCCGCGATAGTTTCTTTCAGGAACAGGCGTACGCCACGCCCGTGTCTGATGGCGTAATAGACGAACGGTATGAGCATCATCACCAGCGTGGTGGTGATGAATTCGAAGCCGTTGACGAGGCATTTTGCGAAAACGGCGGCGAAGCAGAGGATGCCGGCCGCGATCAGGGCAGTGCGGCCGTGCGCGCGACTTTTTTTTAAAAAGTACATGGCTGCGATCATCGGCAGGTAGAAGGCCCACAGGCTCCACCAGAGATTGCTGCCGAAAACGGTCAGCCACTGGGACAGGACCGTGGAGCATGCAACGGTCATCGCGACCGCTGAGCCGAACTCGGCGTGGAACCACAGGATGATCAGTGTCAGGGCAACCGCCGACAGCAGGGATGTGAGCAGGTGCAACAGCGCCAGCCGTGTCCGGGGCGGGGCGGGGATTAAGCCGTCAAGAACGCTGTAGAGCATCGCCTGGCCCCCGGTCTGGGACAGGTATGGTGCGTATGTGGCGGGTCCGGCCCCGTTGAAATAGATCGCGTATTGATCCCGGGCCTGCTGCGGGGAGAGCCAGCTGTCGGACAGCCCGCGGGCAAGCGCAGTGTCCTGGACCCAGGCGCCGGTCAGCCCCCCTGCTGAAACGATGCCGTCCCGGCGTGTTTTAACCATTCTTCCTGCGATGAGGCATTCACCGACGGCCTGTTCGTCGAGGAACCGCTTCCGCTCCGCCACATGCCATGCGTTGGAAAAGAAAGAGGGGACGAGGAGCAGCAGCGTCAGCGCGCACAGGCACAGCCGCTGAGCGGTTTTGCCGTGGGAAAAGCGTACGTGTTGCATAGGGTCATTTCCGTACTGCTGCCCGGTCTGCGGAGAGCGGTGTGGGCCGCTTCCGATGCAGTCTGCGGCAGTTCGCCAGCGTGCTCCCGGCTGTGAGCGCGGTGCCGTATGAGTGATCAGGCTGATCGATCGCTGCGCCCTAGAACTTGTACACGAACCGTATGGTGTTGCGGAAGCCTTCGGGCCGGTTGCGCACGTGGCTTTCGAAATAGGCGTTGAAGAACATGTGCAGCTTCGGCGTGATGCTCCACAGGCCCCCGGGCCCGATCGCGAACACCTGTTCGCGCCGCCCGCTCACATCGTGGCCGCTCACTTCAGTGTCGGTAAACTGCTTCAGGAAGTAGCCGTTGATTCCCAGGTGCAGTTTTTTGGGTATGATCGAGTAGGCCGTCGTGTAGTTGAAGTGGATCGCCTGGCCAGCCTGCGTATGGCCCACGTCGCCGAAGGACCTGTTCGGGTCGTGGTTCTTGGCGTTCCACAGGTAGTGCAGCCGCAGCGAGGCTGTCCAGCGCGGCGTTACCCACCAGGTTGATGACCAGTACGGGTTGAATGAGAAGAAATTACTGCCCGGGTTGATCTCCTTGTTGCTGCTGTAACGGCCGGTGGGAAACAGCAGCTGGAATTCGACCCGGTGGCACATCAGGGGGCTGCCGTCTTTTTTCATGACCGGATCCCACTGCAGGAAAGGCCCCACCAGCAGGTCGCCGATGCCGTCGCTGTTGTTCTCCGGGAACGGGCCGCTGCCGTGGTAGCTCAGATTGGTAAACACGATCGGAAGAGCCAGGTCAAGGCCGGGCATGGCATTGAGAAAGGGCTTTGCCGGCGAGGTATAGATGAGCTGCGGCATCGCCACAAAACCCTTCAGCTTCTCCCCGGCGCTGCGGGGCAGCAGTCGGCCGCCGTTATTGTCGGTGAACTTCCTTCCATCGATGTAGTGCAGGTACTGGGTAAAATAAAAACCCGGACCGTTGGGAGGTATGGCATCGTAGTAGCTGGTGAAGCCCAGGTTAACGTTCGGCAGATCGTAGGCCCCTGACGGAGAGAACGTGAAAAGGCATGCAAGGGCGGTCGCGATAGAGATAAAAATTTTATTGTTCAGCACAGGGTGTCTCCGGATATAATGAATATCGGCCCGGCGGTACGATGGTTGCCCGTGTAATCCACCGGAATGGTTGTGGATTGTGAAAAATACGGTAACTCTAATTTTTTTTCAGAACTAAGGCAAGTTTTTTCGTGATTCGCCGATTGTTTGTATACCGGGCTGCAGCGGGCGGCGTACGGAAACCGGGCATTTGACAGGGGCCGGCTGATGCGATAGGGTATGGAATGTTTGGAACAATCGTCATTGAACGCGGATAGAAACCCTGTGACACCGATGTACAGGTGCGCATGCTGCGCAGACCGTGACGGCGGTGGAACCGAAGGGCAACGTCTGAATAACGAACCCGCATGCGATATTTCGATAATCTGCGAACGACAATATTTTGTATAGTGCTGCTTGCTGTTTTGCCGGCAATTATTCTGATTGTTGCTGACGGAATCAGAGACCGCGACCGCGCACTGGATGAGGTGGGACAGCGTGCGTTTTATCAGTCCGAGCAGGCGTCCCAGCAGATGGCCCGGCTTGCCGAAGGCATGCGAAATGTTTTGCTGGCTCTTGCCAGAGAGCCCGTCATCATCCGCTTCGAGGCACGGGAAGCGGAAAAGCGCTTCACGGACCTTATGGGGCAGTTCGACCATGTGGTTAATCTCGGCCTTACCGATGCCCGCGGCATGGTCGTTGCCAGCGGTATCCCGGTTGCAGGGCCGGTTGATTTGTCGGATCGCCTGTATGTTCGCAGGGCAATCAAGGACAACACCTTTGTGTGCGGGGCGTATCAGCGAGGAAGAATTACCGGTGTTGAAACGCTTAACTTCGCCTATCCTGTCCGCGATGACAGCGGGCACCCGCTTGGAGTGGTATACGCGGCAGTAGATCTGCGCTATTTTGAGCGTGTGTTTGACGGCATTACGCTTGTGCCTGAAGGGGATATCGCCGTTGTCGACGCTGACGGCAGGATTCTCTATTCTCGGCTGCGTATGATGCACAGGCTGGGTGAGCTTTTCCCCCTGCCTTCGGGCGTTCCGGGAATCAGCGGCAGTGCCTCCTCTTTGTCAATCACGGGGCCCGACGCTATTCGGCGTATATATTCGGTACAGGCGGTCAATGGCATTGAAGGTCTGCAGGTGCTTGTCGGCGTTCCTGTCAGGGAGGCGGTTGCGGCTGCCGGCCGGGCTCTGAAACGCCAGCTGATGCTTCTGGGCATGGTAACCCTGTGTATTATGGCGCTGGCATGGGTATTCGGCGGTCTGTTTATCGCGCGCAGAGTGGATGCCCTGATCCGCCTTGCCGACGAAATTGCGGCGGGAAATCTCGTGGCCCGTTCAGGTATGGTCGGCCGGCGCGGTGAACTCGGGCGTCTGGCCGGCTCGTTTGACCGAATGGCCGCCCGGCTTCAGATGCGGGATGATGAGTTGCGCGAGAGCCGGAAAAAATTTCAGGCCCTGTTTGATTACAGCCCTGTACCGCTGGCGCTGTCGAATGTTGACGACAACTGCTTCATGGATGTCAACCGGGCTTTCACGGCGCTTTTCGGCTTCACGCGCGAAGATGTGCTGGGCGCTACGGCCGCACAGCTCGGGCTTGTCGATGTTTCACAACAGCAGGAGTGCCTGGAGATCCTTACTGCACGCGGCAGCCTCAGCGCGCATCCGCTTGTATTCCGGTCGAAGTCGGGGGCCGCGCTGCATGTTGTGTGGTCAGCCGACATTATCCGGATGGATGGACGCGCCTGTATTTTGTCGTCGGCTGTTGATGTCACCGATCTCAGGACGGCTGAGGATGCTGTGCGCCGTTCTGACGCCCTGCTCAGGTCGGCGATTAACCAGTCTTCCGCGTTTACCGGGCTGCTGGACACAACGGGCCGCGTGGTCTATGCCAATCAAACCAGCCTTGATTTTATCGGCCTGGATCTTGAGGATGTTGCCGGTCGCTGGTTTTGGGAATGCCCCTGGTGGCCGGACAGAGAATCCGCCCGGAAGATGCTCACAGCCGCAATGCACGATGCTCTTGCAGGAACGATGTTTCGGGCCGAAGTTGAGCATGTCGACAAAAACGGAACGCGCAGAGTATTCGACTTCACACTTTCGCCCCTTACGGATCCGGACGGTTCGGTGGCATACCTTATACCTGAAGGTCTTGATGTCACCGAGACCCGCGAGATCAGCAGGCAGCTTCGACAGGAGATGCATTTTACCCGGCTTCTGGTAGACACATCGCCCGCCTTGATAGTCGCGATCGATACGGATGGCAAGGTGATGATGATGAACCGCGTCATGCTTGAGCTTCTCGAATATGGCGCTGAAGAGGTTGCAGGGCTTGATTATGTGAACACCTTTGTGCCGGAACGGGAACGGGCCGACATGCGCGCACTGTTTGACTGCCTGGCGCATAATACGGCAACGACGGTCAACTGCAACAGCATTGTGAGCAAAACCGGCGCGATGTACCTGATAGAATGGCACGGACAAAGCGTGCAGTCGGATAACGGACGCCCTGATTTTTTTGTGGGTGTCGGCATCGATATTACCGCGCGCAGAGAAGCCGAACAGGAGCGCGAGATCATACAGCTGCAGCTGACCCAGGCACAGAAACTGGAATCGGTGGGTCGTCTCGCAGGAGGGGTGGCCCATGATTTCAATAACATGCTCGGCGTTATCCTCGGGCATACTGATCTTGCGCTCGGGAACATGTCAGAGGATCATGCCCTGTATAAACATCTCACCGAGGTTCGCAAGGCGGCCGCTCGTTCGGTTGATTTAACGCGCCAGCTGCTGGCCTTTGCCCGCAAGCAGGCAATCGCTCCCCGTGTGCTTGATTTGAATGCAACCATTGCGGGCATGCTGGCGATGCTGCAGCGGCTTATCGGTGAAGATATTGAGCTTGTATGGCATCCGGGCGCGCATGTGTGGCCCGTGCGGCTTGACCCCGGCCAGATTGATCAGGTTCTCGCCAATCTGTGCGTTAATGCCCGGGACGCTATTGCGCACACCGGTACCGTCACTATCGCAACTGCAACGGCTGTGCTCAATGAAGCCTACTGCGCAGACCACGCCGGCTTTGTGCCAGGTGAATTTGTCCTGCTGACCGTGAGCGATACCGGCTGCGGCATGGATCAGCTGACCATGGCCCAGATTTTCGAGCCGTTTTTTACGACCAAGGAGCCCGACAGCGGAACCGGACTCGGTCTGGCCACCGTGTATGGAATTGTGAAGCAGAATAGCGGATTCATCAACGTATACAGTGAACCGGGGCAGGGCACCAGGTTCAGTCTGTATTTCCGGAGGCATGATGACGCATCCGACCCGCATCCCGTTGAGCAAAGCGGTGTGCAGCATCCCGCAGGCGGCAGCGAAACCATCCTGCTGGTTGAGGACGAGGCAGCTATTTTGAGGATGGCGGCACAGATGCTTGAGCAGCAGGGCTACCGGGTGCTGACCGCCGGCAGTCCCGTCGAGGCAATGCGGATAGCCGCTGAACACGCAGGAAAGATACAGCTGCTGTTGACCGACATTATCATGCCTGAAATGACCGGACGCGATCTCGCTGACCGGCTGCTGTCGTCGTATCCGGAACTCAGGTGCCTTTTTATGTCAGGCTATACGGCCGATGTCATTGTGCACCGCGGGATGCTGGGCGGAGGTGCAGGGTTCCTCCAGAAGCCGTTTTCTCAGCAGGATCTTGCCGCCCGCGTGCGCTCAGTGCTGGATATGTGAAGCCTTGATTTTATCGTATCCCGAGGGCTGCTTTTCGGCATATAATGTATGCGCTTCACCGGGAGCGTCAAAAATATCTTCGACAGGCAAAAAGTGCCCGTCCACGCTGCTTCGGTAACGTGTATTGGAAAGATCCGCTGCTGAATGCAGCGTCTGTTTTGATTGCGCCTAGCGTTTGTGTGTGGTTCAGGCTGCGCTGACATACCGCTGAGTTCAGCCGTTCGCAGTATATTCAAAAGTTCGGTCAGAGAGGGGGTATCCGCTTATGCAATGCCTGCAATGCAACCATCCGATTCCCGAGGGATCCCTGCTGTGCATGTATTGCGGCCACCCGGCCCCTGAGCGCAGTCCGGAGGCGGATCCGCGGAACAGGGCGCCTGAGGGCGCACAGCCTCAGGATGATTCGCTTTCATTGAAAAAAATTACTGCCGTAATCGCCAAGATGAAGAGCCTGCTGGATGCGGGGCGGTTCGATCAGGCCCTCTATGAACGCATGTCGCTTGATCTTATGCGGGATTATCTTTCAACCAAGGATGCCGGCGGCAAACTTATCTTCGTGTCCTATGAAATTCAGGACTCCGAGCTTGCTCCCTATCTGACGCAGGCGATGGTCGAGAAGCTGAAACAGCTTGTCATGGATTCCCTTGCGTAGCAGGATGTTGTGAAAAACGCCCACCTGCCATGGCGTCGGGGCTGTGTTCATGATCAGGCATCGCCCGGCTGGCGGAACAGGCAGCGGCGGCTGCAGTCATGACATCAGAAGCAGCTTTAATTCCTCACCATCACAGACCGGAGCGCGGCAGGCTGTGCCGCTGCACACGTAGGCCGCCGGCCTGCCGTTGACGGGTTTTTTCAGTTCTGCGCCCGGCATATGTGCTGCCAGAGCGCCACTGCAGCCGCCACGGGAGTGGAGCAGCACGCAGACGTCCGGCAGATAGAGGCTGTTGATACAGCGCAGCAGCTCCTGCGTGTCAGGCGCCTCGGGGATTCCGGCAATGGTGACCGTGGTGCGCGGGCCCGTTGCATATTCAAACGCGCACATCAGCATGCAGCAGGCCTCGGGCATACGGTTCAGCCGGGCGTTGAAGGCTTCGCAGATACGCCGGGCGTGCTCTGCATAGTCAGTTCTGCCGGTAACAGCTGCAAGGCGCTGCAGGTTCAGCGCTGCCATGGAATTGCCTGAGGGTAGCGCGCCGTCGAGGATTTCAAGCGGCCGGAACGGCAGATCGTTTGCATCAGCGTGCGTGATGAAAAAAGCGCCTGACCGTTCATCGGCATACCGGGAGCGCTGCTCGTCCTGCAGCGCGATTGCCCTAAGCAGGTAGTGTGCATCAAATACCGTCTGGTACAGCTCCATGAGGCCCCAGATCATAAAGCTGTAGTCATCGATATGCGCGGTGACAGAAGGTGCGCCGTTGCAATAGCTGTGCAGCAATCCGCTTTCCGGACGGTAGAGAAGTCGCAGGATGCAGTCCGCGGCGCGTTTGGCCTCAGTTGCAAAATCCGTGTTTTCCAGTACTCTGCCGGCCATGGCAAGGGCCCCGAACATAAGTGCGTTCCAGTCGGTCAGTATTTTGCGGTCGCGGGCCGGGGGGATGCGATGCAGGCGCGCCTCAAAGAGTTTGCGGCGCAGGCTTTCAAGCCGCCGGGCAGCTTCCCGGGAACTCAGGCCGCTGCGCAGAGCGTAGTCTGCAAGGCTGTCAAGCTGATGAATAATATTGGCGCCGGTTGTACGGCCGGACGCCTCATCGCGTGCATTGCCCTCCCGGGTCATGCCGCAGAGTTCTTCCGCCATGCGCAGCTCAGCCGGATCAAGCAGGCCGGTCAGTTCGGCGTGTGTCCACCGGTAGTAGGCGCCTTCGCCGCCTTCATCGTCGGCGTCAAGCGCGCAGTAAAAACCGCCTTCAGGTGAGCGCAGGTCGCGCAGCACGAAGGCGGCGATTTCACAGGCGGTTGCGGCAAATTCCTCCGCACCGGTAACCTGGTAGGCTTCCGTGTACGCCCACAGCAGCAGGGCCTGGTCGTACAGCATTTTTTCAAAGTGCGGCAGAAACCAGGACGGGTCGGTTGAGTAGCGGTGGAACCCGAACCCGATGTGGTCATATATCCCGCCGCGCCGCATGGCGCGCAGCGTTGAGGTTGCCATGTCGAGCGCATCGTGCTCACCCGTGCGCTTCCAGAAACGCAGCAGAAACAGCAGCGTGTGCGGTGTCGGGAATTTGGGGGCATGGCCGAAACCGCCGTTGACCCTGTCAAAGGAAGCCCGCAGGCCGTTGAAGGCCTGCGCGGGCAGGTCGGCGTGCGGAGCAGCCGCGGCAGAACTGCTCTGCATCCGGCTGATTTCGGCCGTGATGTCACGGGCGCTGCCGATGACGGCGTCCCGCCGGGTTTGCCAGGCCTGGGCAATGCGGGCAGTAAGATCGAGTATGCCGATACGCCCGCCGCGGGAGCGCGGCGGCAGGTAGGTGGCTGCGAAAAAAGGCTCCTTGTCGGGTGTCATGATAATGGTCAGGGGCCAGCCGCCTGAGCCGGTCAGCGCCTGGCAGTAGCGCATATAGACCGCGTCAATGTCGGGGCGTTCCTCGCGGTCGACCTTGATGCAGACAAAATTTTCGTTGAGCCGGCCCGCAATTTCCTCGTTTTCAAAGGATTCGCGGGACATGACATGGCACCAGTGGCAGGTTGAGTAGCCTATTGAAAGAAATACGGGAACACAGCAGCGGCGCGCTGCCTCAAAGGCCTTTTCGCACCAGGGCTGCCAGGCGACCGGGTTGCGGGCGTGCTGTATCAGATAGGGCGAGCTCTCAGCTGCGAGCCGGTTGTAAAGGGTCGGGCGTATGCACATTGCGGCTGCGGCAGTCATTGGGCAGGGCTATGTCGATCCGCGTGCCCGTGCCCGGGGTGCTGGTAATGCGGACGGTTCCGTTGTGCATCTCGACAATATGCTGTACCGCGTACAGGCCCATGCCTGAACCGGAGGTTTTTGATGTATAAAAGGGCCGGAACACCAGGTCGAGCTCACTGTGCCGGATACCGCGCCCGGTGTCTTCAACCGCGATCAGGCACTGACGCGTGTCCTGTTCAAACGTGACCGTCAACGTGCCGCCATGGGCCTCCATGGCTTCGATCGCATTGGTAATGATATTGCCAAGGGCCAGGGCCAGGTTTTTTTTGTCAGCCCTGATGCTGGTGCGGTCGGACTGCAGCCTGGTTTCAAGCCGGATGCGTGAGCGCTGCAGGGCATCGGAAAATGTTTCCAGCACGCCGGTAATGAAGACCACCGGATCAAAGGACACGAGTGAGCCGAGAATGATGTTCTTGAGTTCAATAATCTGCTGCAGCGTCCGCTCAAGGCGCTGGACTTCCTGGTAGATATTGCTGGCATAGGTGCTGAGCTGGTCATCATCGCTGAGGCGGTCGCGAATGCGGCGGGCAAATCCGCCGATGGCCACCAGCGGGTTGCGCAGTTCATGGGCAACCTGCTCAAGCATGGCTTCAAGGGCTTTAAGTTTCTCGCGTTCACCGTGCCGCTGCAGGGAAATGGACGCCTCGACATGGCTTTTGACGCGCGCGACCAGTTCCTGTGCGTTGAAGGGCTTGGTGATATAGTCATGCACGCCGAGCTCGAACCCGGCGACTTTCGTGTCGATGAAGTCGTCGGAGGTGAGCATGATGACCGGTATCAGGCCGGTATCGGGGTTTTCTTTGAGCCGGCGGCAGACTTCAAGTCCGTTCATGTGCGGCAGCATGAAGTCCAGGAGTATGATTGCAGGCGGGTTGTCGGACGCTTTCTGCAGACCTTCTTCGCCGTTGTCTGCCGTTGTTACTGCAAAGCCGGCCTGCTCGAGAATCAGGCTGATCATCTTGAGCAGCATGTGGTCGTCATCGATGACCAGGATTGCGGGGCGCTCGGTTTCAATCACGCTGTATAATCCCTCAGCGGGGTGACGTGCCGCAGGCACTATTCCAGGGCTATGTCCATCTGGCGCGATTCCGGCTTGAAAAAACGTTTGCCCAGATGCCGGCAGGCGGATTCGGTGGCCTTTCGGCCCGATGATGTGCGCAGCAGCAGGCCGGCCTTGAGCAGGAACGGCTCGACCATGTCCATCAGCGTGTCCGGTTCCTCCTGCATTGTCGCCGCGATGGCTTCGAGCCCGACCGGACCGCCCTTGTAGAATTCTATAATCACGTCCAGAAACCGGATATCAAGCGGCGTCAGTCCCAGCGCATCGATGCCTTCAAGCGCAAGTGCATCGCAGCTGAGCGGCGCGGTAATGCAGCCGTCGGAGCGCACCTGGGCGAAGTCGCGCACGCGGCGCAGAAGCTGGTTGGCAATGCGGGGGGTGCCGCGGGAGCGGCGCGCTATTTCCGCTGCCGCCGGCAGGTCGATCATGACGTCCATAAGGCCTGCCGAGCGCACGATAACCCGCTCCAGGTCCTGTTCGGCATAAAAATCAAGCGAGCGCTGCAGCCCGAACCGGTCGCGCAGGGGGGCTGAGAGCAGTCCGGCCCGGGTGGTCGCCCCCACGAGCGTGAAGGGCTCGAGCTTGGCGCGGTAACTGCGGGCGTTCATGCCCTTGTCGAAAATAATGTCGACGGCGAAATCTTCCATGGCGGAGTAGAGAAATTCCTCCACGATCTTGGGAAGGCGGTGGATTTCGTCGATAAAGAGCACGTCGCCGCGTTTGAGATGGGTCAGAATGCTGATGAGATCGCCGCCTTTTTCGAGCGCCGGGCCCGAGGTGTGCACCAGCGGGACACCGAGCTCGTTGGAGATAATATGGGCAAGGGTGGTCTTGCCAAGGCCGGGCGGGCCGTAGAGCAGCACATGATCGAGCACGTCTTCGCGCTGGCGCGCAGCGGTTACCGCGATTTCAAGGGTTTCTACCACCTGGCGCTGGCCGATATACTCCGCGAAGCTTTTCGGGCGCAAATCCAGCGCGCTGCTGCGCGCCTCATCGGGCGCGGCAGCGCATTCGTCAGCGGGAATCGCCGGGCGGTTTCGTTCAATGGGCATGCGGCCTTGTCCCCCGGTACACTTCTTCAAACAGCTCTTCGGGCGTTGCGGAATCAGGGCGGCGCTCAAGGGCTGCCTGCACCATTTTCAGGGCCTCAGTGCGCTGATGGCCGAGCTGGCGTACAAGCACCTCGGTTACCTGCTTGACAAGGTCTCCGGAGGCGGGCGCAGGCGGAGGCGGCGGCATACCGTCGCTGCGCATCAGGGCGAATTTGCCGAGCCGGCCCTGCAGCTCGGAAATGATCATGTCGGCCTTACGGCTGCCGATGCCCTTGAGCTGCCGGATGCGTGCGGCGTCGCGGTCTTCGATGGCCCGCGCGATCAGAGGGATCGGCAGCGTCAGTGCCCGGCAGGCCATGGCCGGACCGATGTCCTTGACCTTGATCAGGGCTTCAAAAAATTCAAGCTCGAGCTCGGTAGAAAAACCGATCAGCACCGGTTTGGGCTGCTGCACGGTCTGGTGGTATGAAATAAAAAGCTCAACCGGCTTGTTCAGGCAGTCCGTCTGCATGAGCGCCTGACGGACGATTTCCGGCAGCAGCACTTCATAGCCGACGCCGCCGGTCAGCACCACGATTTTGTTTTCTTCAGCCCTGATGACGGTGCCGCTCAGGTAACGGATCATGGTTTCCTCACCAGGTATAGCGCCCGGTACGCGAAAGGGCAATCAAGGCGATTGCGGCCGCATCCGAGGCGTGGTCGGGGGTGATGGCGTTGCTGAGGCCCAGGGCCTGCTGTACGGCACGGTGTACCTGCTGCTTGGGAGCGCGGCCGTTGCCGGTCAGGCCGTGTTTGACTTCCGTCGGCCTGATGCGCAGGCATGCAATGTCCGCCTGGGCCGCGGCAAGCTCGATAACGCCGGTTACTTCGCCGAGTTGGACAGCGGCCCGCGGATATTTCGCCAGGGTATAGATGTCCTCGATCGCTATGACGAGCGGCTTCCATTGATCGATCAGGTCGCGCACCCCGCGGTAAATTTCCTGCAGGCGCGTCCCGGGGGGCTCTCCTGCCCGGGTTGTGACAGCGCCCCAGTCGCACAGGTCGCCTCCGCGCGGCAGGCAGCCGATAACGGCAAAGCCCGTTGCGGCAAGTCCCGGATCGATGCCGAGCCCGCGGCAGATGTGCTGATTCTGTTTTGCCAGCTGCGGTTGCGGCATCGATGTCATGGCTGCCCGTGCTGTATAGGTTGTTCCTGTTCCGACGCCTGCGCGCGTGGCGGCAGGCCCGTGCCCGTTTTGTGCCCATCGTATCACAGGCATCGTGTTTTTCAAATGTTAAAAATGACGCTGATTTCCCTGGCCGGCAGGAACCCGGCCCGGCTCCGGGATGTTTTTTCAGCTTGATTCCAATGCGTGGAAAAGGTAGGATGTATAGTATATTGTCTATTAACATTATTGGAATTATCTATATGATCGATCTGCACCGCCTCAACATTTTTATCAAAATATTCGAGATGAAAAGCTTTTCCAGGGCCGCCCGGCAGCTGTACCTGACTCAGCCGACGGTCAGCCAGCACGTCAGCTTTCTTGAAACCTATCTCGAAGTGCCTTTGTTCGACAGGCTCGGCAAAGAGGTACGGCCGACGCGCGCAGGGCGCATACTCTACGGCTATGCCCAGCGCCTGCTGCGCATGGCCGACGATGCCGAGCATGCCGTAGCCTTTTTCAAGGGCAAAAAATCAGGTTCGATTGTGACCGGCGCGAGCAATATTCCGGGCGAATACATACTGCCGGAGATCCTGGGCCAGTTTAAAAAGAAGTTTCCCGAGATAGCGGTCACGGTCCACATGGACGATACCGGCGGCATCGTTGAACGGATCGTAAACTACGAGATCGATTTCGGCGTGATCGGAGCCAGGATCACGCATGCGCAGCTGCACTGCACCCGTTTCCTCGAGGATGAGCTGTGCCTGATCGTATCGCCGCGTCATCCCTGGGCCGGCCGTACTGATGTCGTGGCGGGCGATCTTGCGGCCGTGCCGTTCGTCATACGCGAAAACGGATCAGGCACCCGTTTGATGGTCGAGCAGGGCCTGAGCAGGGCGGGCATACAGCCAGAGCGCCTGCAGGTCATAGCGGAGCTGGGCAGCAACTCCGCCGTTAAACAGGCGGTCAAGGCGGACCTGGGAGCCGCGTTCGTTTCACGGCGTTCGGTTGCCGATGAGCTCTCCGCGCACCTGCTGTGCTCGCTGCCGGTACAGGGCCTGCAGATTCAGCGCAGCTTCTATATCGCCCGGCACAAAAAAAGGTCCCTGCCGCCGGTGGTGAAAGAGTTTTACCGGTTTTTGCTCGAGCAGCGCTGAGGCGCCCTTTTTCAAGTTTGCATCACGTATAATGAATACGATGAATAGTGTACCGCCGCTCGTCCTTTTCTGCTGCATTCAGCTGGCCGTGATAGGCCCGTTTGCCGCCGGCCTGCTGCTGCGGCGAAGGGTGCGCGATCCCCGGCGCACGACCCGGGGGCTTGTGCGCATCAACCTGGCAGTTCTCGAACCGCTGATCGTCCTGTGGTGCGTCTGGGATCTTGATGTGCGCCCCGGCCTGATGGTGCTCCCGTGCGCAGGCCTGGCGCTTGCGCTGCTGAGCCTTGCCGGCGGCGCCCTGCTGCTGCCCCTGACGGGACTTGCCGGCCGCAGCCGGCAGACCTTTCTCATCAGCAGTACGCTTTCAAACCACGGCTTCACTCTGGGCGGCTTTCTGTGCTTCATGCTGCTGGGTGAAGCCGGACTCGGGTATGCGGTTTTTATGGTGCTGTATTTTATGCCCTATGTGTTCGGTTTTATTTTTCCGGCCGCACGCCTTGCCTGCAATCACGGCGGTGCCGGCCGTACGTCCTGGCGCGATCTTGTGCTCGTCCCCCAGAATCTTCCGCTGGCGGCCCTGTGCACGGCCCTGGCGCTGAGCGCGTTTCGGGTCACGCGGCCTGCCGTTTTTATGCCGCTTGCGCCGTTGATGTTTGTTTCAATCGGGTTGTATTATTTTACCCTTGGCGTAACCTTCCGCGGCGCCGATGTCCGCCGGGCCGGAAGGGCGCATCTCTGCCTGGGGCTGGTTAAGTTTATCATCGTTCCGTTCATCGCCTGGACAGTACTGCGCCTGAGCGGGCTAGAGCCGCTGATGCAGTCGGTCATCTTTATCCAGGCCTGCATGAGCACGGCCATTTATTCGGTCATAACCGCAGTGCTTTTTGATCTTGACGAGCGTCTGGCCTCCGCGCTGTTCGTCGTCAATACCGTTGTGTGTCTGGTGCTCGCTGTGCCGCTTTTGTTCTGGCTCACCCCCGCCTGAACCCCGGCTGCTGTTCGGGGCCCGGATTGCGGAGGGAAGGCCTTAGAATATGCTTCTCCTGACCCGAGGATTCGAGCCCGGAGCTTTGGCTGTTTTGGACAAACGATATCCGCTGTGGTATACTTTTTGTAACTTAAAACAGGGCATTACGGACAATGTCTATGAGTTCACACGAGCCGGCCTGGGTGCTTGACATGGGCCGCATGGGCTATGAAGAGGCTTTTGGGCTACAGAAAAAATGCGTTGCAGCGCGCACCCGCGATAAGATACCCGATACGTTCATCATGCTCGAGCACAACCCCGTGTTTACGGCGAACCGGGAGGTGACGCTGGGCAATATTATCGCCCCTCCGGAGGTGCTGGCCGAACACGGCATCGAGGTCTGTAAAACCGACCGCGGCGGCGACGTGACCTACCACGGACCCGGTCAGATCACGGGCTACAGCATCATGGATTTGAAAAAACAGGGGCGCGATCTGCATTGTTATATCCGCAATATCGAGCAGGTCCTGATCGACACGATCGCCGAGTACGGTATCGCGTCCGGCCGCGACTCGATTAATCCCGGTGTCTGGGTCGGGATGGAAAAGGTGGCCGCGATCGGCATAGCGGTCAAAAGCGGCTGGATTACCATGCACGGATTCGGTTTTAACATCAACCCCGATATGAAGCACTACCGGATGATCATTGCCTGCGGTCTGCGCGACCGCGGGGTGACCGCATTGCAGAAGGTTGCCGGGCGCGACATCGATATCGCCGAAGTCAAGGAGCGGCTCAGCGTGCATTACGGGGCAATCTTTAATCGCGAGATGCGGCGCATCGCGCCGGAGGACCTGCCGTGGTAGAAACAAAAAAACCCGACTGGATCAGGGTCAAGGGCGTTGACTGGTCCGTGCTTGAAAAAATGAAAACGCTCACCGACCGCTACAAGCTGCACACGGTGTGCGAAGGCGCGACCTGCCCGAATATGGGCGAGTGCTTTGCCTGCGGCACGGCGACATTCATGCTGCTGGGCGATATCTGCACGCGCAACTGCGCCTTCTGCAGCGTGACCAGCGGCCGGCCTCTGCCGCCCGATCCGGATGAGCCGCGCAACGTGGCCCTGGCAGCCCGTGACCTAGGCTTGAAGCATGTCGTACTGACCTGCGTGACCCGCGATGACCTGGAAGACGGCGGGGCCTCCCAGTTTGCCCGGACCCTGGCCGAGATCAGGCGCTGCCTGCCCGATGCGACAACTGATGTCCTAGTCAGCGATCTGCGGGGCCGCCGCGAAAATATCGCCATAGTGCTCGATGAAAAGCCGAGCATATTTGCCCATAATCTTGAAACGGTTCCGGATTTGTATGCAACCTGCCGTCAGCAGGCTGATTATAACAAATCTCTGAGTGTGCTGGAGATGGCCAAGCAGATCAACCCGGCGCAGCTTACCAAGTGCGGCCTGATGGTCGGCCTCGGTGAGACTCCTGAACAGGTGCTGCAGGTAATGCGTGATCTGCGCGCTATAGGATGCGATTTTTTGACCATTGGCCAGTATCTGCGGCCCTCGGTTGCCAATCTGGCGGTCGCGGAGTTTGTAAACCCCGATCAGTTCGAGCGCTACGGAAAGGCCGGCCTTGAACTCGGCTTTACCTATGTGGCCTCGTCCCCGTTTGTGCGCAGCTCGTTTCACTCCGAGGACGCGCTGAAGCATATCAGATAAAACCATAGCGCCTCACATGGGCAGGCTGTCGGCGTTGTTATGGAACAGGCTCTCTACATAACCAGGATTGAGCAGCTTGAATACATGCGGGATAATTTTACCCGGATGTATTTCGGCGCTGAATTCTGTGAGCGCCTGATTCCGAACCCCGATGACGTTAGCAGGATTGCCGTCTTTGCGTGCGAGCGCGGCCTTGGCCTGACCCTGATGACGCCCTATGTTACCGATGCCGGTCTTGAGCGCCTTGTGCCGGTGCTGGACGCAGTGCACGCACAGAGCATGCCGGTGGAAGTCGTTTTCAATGACTGGGGCGTGCTGCACCTGCTGCGCCATGACTATCCGGGGTTTGTGCCGGTCATGGGACGGCTGCTCAACAAAACCAAGCGCGGTCCGCGCATCATGAATATTATTGATCAGCTGCCGGGGACCTGCCGCGATTATTTTGAGTCCTGCGTGCTGAGTGTCGGTGCTGCCTGTGATTTTTTAAAACATCGTTCGGTTCGGCGGGTTGAATTCGACAATCAGCTGCAGGGCATCCGGCTCGTTACCACCGACCCTGAGATCGCCAAATCGCTCTACGTTCCGTATGTGTTCGTGTCCACGACCCGCTACTGCCTGTCGGCAGGCTGCGATGATCCCGACCGCATGGACTATGTCGGTGTGCAGGATTGCAGCCGCGAGTGCCGCGATTATGTTTTTCAGCTTGACAATCCGGTCATGCGCGTGCCCCTGCTGCGCAGGGGCAATGCCGTTTTCTATGTCAATGACCGAATGCCCGAAACTATCGCCGACGGTTGTTTTGACCGAATCGTTGTGCAGCCGGAGATGCCGGTGTAATGGCGGTTGTATGTAACGTATGCAGGAGGAGCCGTAGCAGTCAATGAAAGTTCTCTCCCCCCTGGATAGCGCCGCAGAGGTCGAACTGCTTGCCGATGCGGGTGCCGGTGAGTTTTACTGCGGCCTGCTTGACGAGCGCTGGCATGATCGCTATCCGGTCATGTCCATCAACCGCCGCCCTGCAGGCAAGGGGCATTTCCGAACGTTTTCAGACCTGCGCGAGGCGGTTGACCGCGCACACGGCCTCGGTTTGCCGGTGTTTTTTACGCTCAACGAACACTACTATACAGCGGGTCAGTATGAGCTGCTGTGGTTCTATATAGACGGGGCGCTCGAGGCCGGCATTGATGCGTTCATCGTCACCGATTTCGGCCTGATCGCATCGCTGCAGGAACGGAATTACCGGATGCCGCTGCACTGCAGCACCGGCACCACGGTTTTCAACAGCCGCAGCGTTCATTTTTTTATGGAGCTGGGCGTGGTTAATATTACGCTGCCGCGCCATCTGTCGGTTGCCGAGCTGGGCTGCCTGAGTTCCCATGTGAGCGGGGTTGGCCTGACGGTGTTCATCCTGAACTCGCGCTGCGTGAACGTCGACGGTTTCTGCACCTTTCAGCACGGGCTGGCAGGCCGTGAAATTCCACCCATGTATCGCAATGCCTGCATGCTGCCGTTTCAGGTGAGCGGCTTCAGGATGCATGAACGCGGACAGCCCGCTGTCCTGACGCAGGAGGCATGCCAGGTGCGCCGGCAGAAACTCTGGGAGCGCGTGCATGTTGACGACTACCCCTGCGGCGCGTGCGCCCTGTATGACCTGCACCGCATGGGGATCGGCAGCGTAAAGATTGTCGGACGCGGCAATCCGCTCGAGCGCAAGCACAGCGACGTTCGTTTTATCAGCTCTTTGATTGAGCGCGCGGCGGAGGCCGGAGGCGACCGCGACGAATTTTTGCGTCATGCCCGCGGCCTGTACGCGCAGACCTATGAGCGCACATGCCGGCCCTTTATGTGTTATTATCCCGAGTTGCTATGAAGTCCGACTATTATCAGCTGCTGGATCTTCGGTCGAACGCCACGGCCGCTGAAATTAAAAAAAAATTCCGCGAACTGGCCAAGCAGTATCATCCCGACCGTAATCCCGGCAATGGCGATGCCGAAGAGTGTTTTAAGCTGATCAACGAGGCCTACGAGCATCTTCGGGATCCTGACAAACGCGCCGAATATGACAGATATCTAAACCGGCTGCAGCACAAAGAGGAACCCCGGCGGGCTCACGCCTGGTATGATGAGTTTCATCCGGTTGACCGTGACCTGCGCGATTTTTTCAAGGGTTTTTACGGTGCGCGCAACGCAGGCCGCCGGAGGGCCGCACCCGGATCGGATGTGCGCTTTAATCTCAAAGTGGCTTTTGAAGAGGCCGCGCTCGGCTGTGTGAAGGACATTCGTTTCCCAATTTTCGTTGATTGCCCGCGCTGCGCAGGCTCGGGGATTCCAGCCGGTGCACGGCAGCACCGCTGCGCTGATTGCCGCGGCACCGGGCGAAAGGCCGCTTGCAGCGGCTTCGGCAGGCAGTGTGAGCCGTGCCGCGGTACGGGCCGAGTATATCTTGACCGCTGCCGGCGTTGCAGCGGCAGCGGTCAAGTCCGGTCGTACCGCTCGATCCAGGTCAATGTACCTCCGGGCATTGAAACCGGTACGCGCCTGCATTTGAAAGGGCTCGGCGCGCGCGGAGCCGCGGGCGGACGTCCCGGAGATTTTTTTGTGGTGGTGCACGTGGTAAAACATCCCATGCTGGAAATTGAAGACGGCATCCTGGTGTGCCGGGTACCTGTGCCGGTATACCGGGCGCTTGCGGGCTGCAGCATCGAGGTGCCGACGCTTGACGGCAGTGCCGTCATCGATCTGCCCCCCGGGGCGCAGAGCGGGCAGGAACTGCGCCTGCGGGGGCAGGGACTGCGCTCGGCTGAAAAATCGCGCCGCGGCGATCTCGTGATCAGGCTTGCAGTGGAAATGCCGAAAAAAATGACGCCTGCAGAAAAAAAGCTGCTGAAGCAGCTTGCCGGCACGGCGCAGGCCGGCGCCTATCCGGCCGCACAGAAGTATGCGCGGACGCTTGCCGGCCTTTGCCGCAAAAAAGGCCGTTCAAAGCCTGCGCAGCCAGGGCAGGGCTGTTAAACAGCGCTCGCAGGAGGCAGCAGGCATGGTTACCCGGGATCAGGTTGAGCAGGCGATTGCCGGCTGGCAGGAGCCCTTTATAGATTTTTTATGCGTGCACGCGGCGGCGTGGCGCACCTGGGTTGAGCAGTCCGACAGCATGGTTGCCGGCGCCCATGTCGCACTTGAGGATGTTCCTGATTTTTTCAAGTCTGACTACGAGTGGGCCGAAGCCGTGCTCGCCATGGGCGATCAGGGTGCATTTAACTGGAATGATCCGCGCATTGTCGGCCTTTTCGCAAAAGCGGTTCAGACGCCTTTTTACCGGCTGTGGGGCGACACCATCATCGGCATCGCGCTCGCGCTTGCCGACGCAGCCACGAGCGGTGCGCTTGTCGAGGTCGGCGCCGGCCGCGGCAATTTGTCGGCCCGTATGCTGGACGCCATGCGGGCGCGCGGCATGAGCCGGCCGCTGGTGATTACCGACGCACATGCTACCGTGCTCGACAGCCTGGCCGGACTGCGCCGGCAGTTTCCCGCTCAAAGCCTTGAAACGGTTGTGTGGGATGTCAATCAGCCTGCCCCGCGCACCGTTGCGGATCTGCGGGGTCCGGTGCTGGTCTATGAGCGGGCGAGCCTGACATACGCGAATTTCCAATCGATCGAGAACCTGGCCCGGATCGCGGATGTCGCGGTGCTTGGAGATTATTTCAACTATACCGGCGAGCTGTTCGCCTATGACAGGCTTTTTGAAAAAATCGGCCTCAAACCGCTCATGTACAGCGATATCAAGCCGCTGCTTGAGCGCTGCTTTTCAGGCCATGTGGTCGTTGACCGCAGGGTGCATGAAACGATCAGCCTGCCCAACGTCTGCCTTATTATCGCCTGGAAATGATCTTCTCCGCGGCTTCAGGCTTAGCGCTCAATTGCCTCTTGGCGGTATTCCAGATAGCCGTCCCTGATGGCGACGTAGGGATCAAGAGAAGCCGCCTTGAGCTTATCGTATTCGTCCGGATTCAGCGAGGTCTTGACGATGGTTTCCGCAAACCGCAGCCCGGGAACCGGCAGCCAGGTAAGCGGGTCAAGGGCTATATCAAACACCGTGCCGACTGCGTCGCGCCCGCTGGAGGGGCCCAGCACCGGAATGGTGAGGTAGAATCCCGGCCCGGAACCGTATGCGCCGAAGGTCTGGCCGGTATCTTCCCTGTAGGTCGGCAGGTAGAAGAAGCTGCCTGCCGGATCGAACAGCCCGCCGATGCCGGCGGTTGAATTGATGATGAAGCGCCAGAGTTCAACGCCGAGTTCGGGCCCCTTGAGTTGGAACAGGCAGTTTGCCGCGCGCACCGGCATGGACAGGTTGTAAAAGCAGTTTTTGAGGCATACGCGCGGCCGTTCCGGCAGCACAAAGGCAAGCCCTTTGGCGGCGGGTTTGAGGACATAATAGTAGAGTTTGTCATTGAAGGTGAACATCGGGCGGTTGAACCCCTGAATCGGATCGGGGAACTGCGTCCCGGACACGGCGCTGGTGGCATCTGCACCGGCAAAGGGGTCGTCTGCGTCACTGGCCGCTGTCAGTAGCGGGGCCTTTGCGCCGGACGGCGCATGGTCAGTGTCAAAAGCAAACACCGCGGGTGAAGCTGAAAGGCCCAGGCACACCAGCACCCAGAGCAGTATCGTTGTTTTTGTACGCATGGTCAGGCCCTTTCCTTGCAAGGTGTATGGTCTGTACTATTGTACCACATAGCAGTTTTGAAGCTCTAAATCAATGTATTTGTCCCCCATGGGAAAGGGCGTTCCGGACACTGTGTCCGGAACGCCCTTGATAACGCGGAAAATTTTTTGTTTGCCGTGTGTGCCTTTTCTACTGCAGGTAGCTGTCGTAATCGGCGCGGAAATGTTTCATGGTCGAGGTTACCGGCACCATGGCGGTTTTGCCGAGTGCGCAGGCGCAGGCCTTGGTGATCGGTGCGGCCAGGTCGCCGAAGGCTTTGAGCGCGGTCTTGTCAGAGCGCCCGGCGATAAGTTCGTCCAGCATGTCGCGGACGCGGCATACGCCTTCACGGCAGGGAACACACTTGCCGCAGGACTCGTTGACGAAAAAATCGGTGAAGTAGCGTGCGAGCTTGACCATGTCATTGCTGTCGTCCATGATGACCATGCCGCCTGAGCCAAGCATCGATCCGGCGCCGGCCAGTTCGTCATAGTCGATGGTGAGCCGGGCCATCGAGGCGGGCAGTACGCCGCCCGAGGGGCCGCCGGGCTGAATGCCCTTGAGTTTCTTGCCGCCGGGTATGCCGCCGCCGGTGACATCGATTATCTGGCTGATCTTCGTGCCCATGTCGACTTCGATCATGCCGGCCCTGGAGATATTGCCTGCAAGGGAGAGCACCTTGGTGCCCTTGCTTTTGGCCGAGCCGATGGCGCTGTACCAGGCGGCGCCCTTTTCAATGATAACCGGGATGTTTGCCCAGGTCTCGACGTTGTTGATGCAGGTCGGCTTGCCGAACAGGCCGCTGTTGGTGGGGAAGGGCGGGCGCTGGCGCGGCTCGCCGATTTTGCCTTCAATGCACGAGAGCAGGGCGGTTTCCTCGCCGCAGACATAGCGGCCGCCGCCTTCCTTGACGATGATGTCCATGCAGAAGCCGGATTTGAGGATGTCGGCTCCGAGAAGTCCTGCTTCACGCGCGTCATTGACCGCTTTGGTGATACGCTGCAGCGCGACCCGGTAATTGTCGCGCACATAGATGTAGGCGGTACGGGCGCCGATGGCATAGCCGCCGATGATCAGTCCTTCGACGACCGCATGCGGGTCTGATTCAAGAAAGCTGCGGTGCATGCCGATACCGGGCTCGCCTTCACTGACATTGCAGATCAGGTATTTCACGTCGCCGGCAGCCTCGCGGCACATGCGCCATTTGATTCCGGCGGGAAATCCCGCGCCGCCGCGTCCGCGCAGGCCGGACTCGGTCACTTCCCGCACGATTTTTTCGGGTTTCATCGTGAGCGCTTTGGCAAGGGCGAAGTAGCCGCCGCGCGCTATGTATTCGTCGATATTTTCAGGATCGATCGCGCCGGCATTGCGCAGGATCACCCTGTGCTGCATCTTGGCGAAATCGGTGGTTTCGATGGCGGCAACCGGATGGCCGGCAAGGGATGCGCCGTCCGTGGCATAGTCGATGCTGCCGACCAGAATGTGGTCTTCCGAGTCCACGCGGGCAATGGCCAGATCGGCAAGCACTTCATTATTCGCAATAGCCTTCACAAGGCGGGGAATTTCCTTTTCGGTTACCTTGCCGTAAATGATTTTCGGCTGTCCGGGCTGATGCACTTCGACCACGGGCTCGGCCCAGCACATGCCGTTGCAGCCAGTCTTTACAAGCTCGGCATTGATGCCGGCTGACGTTATGCCGTAGGCCAGCGCGTTATAGGTCAGCTCGGCGCCTTTTGCCAGGCAGCAGGTTGATGTGCCGACATTCACGCGTACGCGGCTGCCGAAAAGGCGCTTGTTGCCCTGCTCTTTTGCTTTAACAAGATCATCTGCACATGTAATCATGGTAATCCCCGTTCGTTAAAAGCCGTTTGATGCTTATCCAAGGGTTATGGAGTCGATTTTAGCCTGCGCTTCTGCGCCTTTGTACACTTTGCCGTCGATTTCAACGACCGGTGCGCAGTCGCAGCAGCCCAAGCACAGCGTCTTTTCGATTGAAACGCCGGGGCTGGCAGCGATCTTGTGCTCTATCTCGCGGCCGACGCCTGCGGTGTCGTGGATGTGGCAGGCGGTCCCGCAGCATAGTTTTACATGGTGCGCGCCCGGCCGCTGCAGGCGGAAGGCTTTATAGAAGCTCGCCACGCTGTAGATGGCGCTGACCGGGATGCCGGTTTTGTCGCTGATCGCAAGCATGGCTTCGCGGGGCAGATACCCGATTTCATCCTGCACGGCGTGCATGATAAACATCAGCTTGTCGCGGGATGTGCCGAAGCGCTCGACAATCGCAGCGATGATGGCGGGATCAAAATCGCCGAGGGTCTTGAATTTTTTGAGGATATTGCTTTTGAAGGGCTCGGGCACGATTTCATTGACGACGGCATTGACATGATCGTCGGTCACAGCGCCGCCCTGGGTTTTCTGCGCAATAACCGCGCTCAATTTGCCGCGGAAAATCGAGCGCATGCCTTCGGGAACTTCGCCCAGCATCAGCTCGAACATGATCTCGCTTTTGCCGCTCCATTCAAGCACAGGGCCTTCCTGCTGAGGCGGCGCCTGCATGCCGATCGCCTGCATGAGAGCGCTTTTTTGCGGCTCGGGAAGGTCTTCCTGAACCATGGTTTTGATTGCCGCTTCATCGATTGAGCCGGATCCGGCCCGCTGGGCGAGCATCTGGATCAGTTTCGGCTTGATGGGCTCGCGCATTGCTTCCGGAACCGCAGCGAGAAGCTTTGCAAAAAGTTTTTCACCTTCCGGCGTCCAGGTTACATCTGCCATTCCATTCTCCCTTGTTGCGCTCCATGCATTCAAACGCACTTGGTGTTTGTATCAGTTCCCGGCGTCCGTGCCGGTATTAATTCATTTCACGCGCTGCGCTGGCCTGCAGCTGCGCGTACAGTTTGTCGGTCTGCTCCTGCAGGGCGGCAATCTGTGCCTTTTTCCAGGATGCAAACCGGGCCTGGCGGCCTGCGTAATCGGCGACCGTGCGCGGCCGCACGCCTTCAACGGTAATGTTGTAATGGCCCTCGGCAATCTCATACAGCGGGAAGATGCGCGATTCGACCGCCATGCGGGCGATTCTGACCGTGTTTTCCATTTCAAATCCCCAGGCCGTTGGGCAGGGGCACAGGATGTGGATATAGGCCGCTCCGGCAGCGCTCCAGCCGCGCCGGACTTTTTCGATCAGGTCAAACGGGTGGCTCGGGCTGGCCGTTGCGCAATACAGGCAGCCGCTGGCAGCCGCCTTTGCCGGGCTTTTTTTGATAAGCTGTTCAGGGGATATTTTCTTTTCGGCTGCCTCGGCGTCAAGGCAGATATACAGGCGGTTTTCGCCGGCTTTCGGGATGATCAAAACGGGTGCGCCTGCAGCTTCGCGGCCTGCGAACATGCCTGCGGGGGTTTCGTCCCAGCGCGCCTGCGCAAGGTCGGCATTTTTATCTTCAAGCGCCTTGTAGACATGGCGCAGGGCCAGGGCGGTGCCGCTGCCGGCACAGGCATTATGACCGCCCGGAAGATAGCGTTCGTTGAAGGGCAAAAACTGGCCTGCGAAAAGCGTGTACGTATCCATTATTCAACCTCCTGCATGCTGATGGCGCCGAACCAGCATTCCCTGTGGCAGATGCCGCAGCTTTTGCACAGATCACGGTCAGCATCGAAATAACCGTCGTCCTGCCTGCTGATCGCCGCGTCCGGGCAGTACAGATAGCACAGCGCGCAACGGGCGCATACCAGTTTGTCCCAGACCGGCTTGAGAGGCTTTTCCGCGGCGGCAAAGGCCTCAACCTTTCCGTCTTTTATGAGCTGATCCAGCAGTTTGGAAACAGCAGTCATCTGTTTTGAACTTTTGGTTGCCAACGTTTGGTCTCCTGTTTAAAAAGGTTACACATACGTGATGCAGCAGGTATCAGTCAGCATCTATTTTAAGGTTAAAAACAGTATCGTTATCTGCCTAATTTGTCAAGGCTTTATTTGCCTGAAGCGGCCGTCTGACGCAGGCTCGGAGCGCGTTTTTTGTTATGCCGCATTGTAAAAACCGCGTTTATCTGGTATCGTTTTTGCCCTGGGCGGATACCGGTTAACGCGGAATGTATCAGTGCCGCAGTCCGGGGCGCTTGCATGAGCGGCAGGGGTTGATGCACCGAGAAAAAGGATATCTGTATGAAAATCGTTATTGTCGGCGCCGGGGCTATGGGCTGCCTGTTCGCCGCCCTGCTGCAGCGCGCGGGACAGCAGGCTGTGCTGCTGGAGAAGTGCGCTGTGACGGTAGCGGCCATTGCCTGCCGCGGGCTTGTGCTTGAAGAGCGCACGGCAACGCATGCGGTCGCCGGCATTGCCATAACAGGTGATGCGGCGCAGATCGGCCCTGCCGACTATGTCATTTTTTTTGTAAAGGCCTTTGACACGGTCTCTGCCGCCGGATTCGCCTCAGCCTGTGTGGGGCCCGGGTCTGCCGTTGTGACCCTGCAAAACGGGATCGGCAATGCCGATGTCCTGTCTTCATGTTTTCCCGGCAGCATCGTGCTGGCCGGTGTAACCGCCCACGGCGCAACCCTGCTCGGCCCCGGTCATGTGCGGCATGCCGGCTGCGGAGAAACCGCGTTCGGAGCGCTGAATCCCTCGGGGCGACGGAGCGCCGAAGAACTCTGCGGCGTATTCAATGCCGCCGGTATTTCCGCGCGCCTCGATTATGACACGCAGGCGCTCCTGTGGAAGAAGCTTTTTGTCAATATCGGCATCAACGCGCTGGCGGCGATTCTGGACATCAGCAACGGCCTGGTCCTGGAGATGGACGATGTCCGCGGTATCATGGACGCCGCCGTGCGCGAGGCTGCAGCGGTTGCAGCTGCAAAGGGTATTCCGGTCAGCGCTGAAGAAGCCCTTGAGCGCGTTGAACTGGTGTGCCGGCATACCCGGGATAATATATGCTCAATGCTGCAGGATGTGCGCGCCGGGCGCATGACCGAAATTGATTATATCAACGGCGCTGTCGTGCGCGAGGGAAGTTCACTGGGGTGTTCCGTGCGGGTCAATGCCATGCTGAGCGATCTTGTGCGGGCCAAACAGATACTGGCTGCCGCACAATCAGAAGATATATGACATGAGCACGATGATCAGACGTCATAAAGAGTGTGTTGCAACCTGCGCTGCCGGGCTTGAGGGACTGCTCGCGCAGGAGATTGAATCCTGCGGGGGAAAGAACATTTTCAGGTCAGAAGGGGCGGTTTTTTTTTCATCCGCGCTTTCTTCCGCCTACCGTGCCTGCCTGTGGTCACGTTATGCGAGCCGTATACTGATGGTGCTTGCCCGGTTTGATGCACCGGATACGGACACCCTCTACGCGGGCGTACGCTCGGTCGACTGGAGCAGGCATTTCGGTGTTGCGGAAACGTTTGCCGTTGACGCGGCGGTTAAAAATTCAGCGATCACGCATTCGAGGTTTGCCGCGCTGCGCGTCAAGGATGCTGTCGTCGACCAGTTTATGGAGGTGAAATACCGGCGGCCCTCAGTTGACACTCAACGGCCTGATATCCGGCTGCATATAATGCTTGAAAATAACAGCGCCCGTCTGTGCCTTGACCTGTCGGGCGAGGCCCTGCATCAGCGCGGCTATCGTGTATCAGGAGGCGCTACCCCTTTGAAGGAAACCCTGGCAGCCGCGATTGTGAGCCTGTCGGGGTGGTCGCCAGACCAGTCAGCCGATGCCGTTGTGCTTGATCCTATGTGCGGGTCGGGTACGCTTTTGATAGAAGCTGCACTGATGTGGGCCGGTATCGCTCCGGGGCTGCGCCGAAGCTCCTGGGGCTTTCAAAAATGGCGCGGGCACAACGCCGCACAATGGGACGAAATGCTTGCCGAGGCCCGCGAGATACGGCGCGGAGTCCTTGAGCGTGCATGGCCGAAGTTCGTCGGTTTTGATGCCGGCCTTGGGCCGGTCAGGGCGGCAATCGCTAATTGTGACAGGGCAGGGCTCGGCAGCCGCATACACATCGAGCGGCGCAGCCTGGCACAACTCGAGAATCATTACGGCGCCGCCCGGGGCTTCATCGTCGTCAACCCGCCGTATGGCGAGCGCCATGGCGGCAGCACGCAGGTCCGCTACCTGTATCGTTGCCTGGGAAGGATCATGCACGAGCGTTTTGCGGGCTGGCGCTGCGCGGCGCTGAGTCCGGACCAGCAGTGCCTGCGCGAGCTGCATCTGGATATGCATGCTGCGCATGCGCTCTATAACGGACCGATTGCCTGTGAGCTGCGCTGCGGCGGGGTACCTGGCGAAGCCCGTGCTGCAGGCGGTGCGCGCTATCTGCGGACCCGCCCGCCAGCCGGTCGCGAGAGTGATTTTGCCAACCGGCTGCGAAAAAACCGCAGCCGGCTGCAGCCCTGGCTCGAGAAAAGCGGGGTGAGCTGCTATCGACTCTATGACGCCGATATCCCGGAGTATAATGTCGCCGTGGATGTATATGATAAATGGGTACATGTGCAGGAGTATGCGCCGCCCGCATCCGTTGACGCCCGCAAGGCCGCGCAGCGGCTCGAGACCGTGTGCCGTGATCTCGGATCGGTTTTTCAGCTTGATGCGCGCAATATTTTCATGAAAGTGCGCCGGCGCCAGGCGGGCTCTTCCCAGTATCAGAAGCATGCCCACGAGGGCAGGCTGTTTGAGGTGCAGGAGGGTGCCTGCCGTTTCCTGATCAATCTGAGCGACTATCTTGACAGCGGTCTTTTTTTGGACCACCGCAGCGTGCGCTTTATGCTGGCTGATATGGCCCGCAGCAAGCGTTTCCTCAACCTCTTCGGCTATACCGGCACGGCCACCGTGCATGCCGCGCTGGCAGGCGCCGCGCGCACGGTGACGGTCGATCTTTCAGCGCAGTATCTTGAGCGGGCCGCCGGCAATCTGTACCTTAACGGACTGGGCGGCGATCAGCATCGTTTTATACGCGCAGACTGCATGCAGTGGCTGTCTGAAAGTGAGGATTATTTTGATCTTATGTTTATTGCCCCGCCTACTTTTTCAAATACCAAGCGCACGCAGGACGTGTTCGATGTGCAGCGCGATCATGCGCAATTGCTTGAGTCCGCCGCCCGCAGGCTCGATATCGGAGGGACGGTTGTTTTTTCAACGCATGCACGGCGTTTCCGTCTGGATGAAAGCCTCGGCCGCAGTTTCAGCATTGAGGATATAACAGCCCGCACCATACCGCCGGATTTTGCGCGCACTCCGCGCATACATCAGTGCTGGCTATTGAGCAGGCATCGTGCGGTGCCAAAGGTCGAGGATGGTGATGACCCTGCTGACAGGCGCGAACGCTATGGTGCGACACGCCCGGCCCCTCTATGATGCGCACTGAAAAAAATACTGCTTTGCAAAAACTGGCACGCCTGAGCCCTCGGCAGTGGGAGCGGCTCTGTGACGGATGCGCGCGCTGCTGTCTGCACAAAATCGAGTTTGAAGACACCGGCGAGATTGTGTACACCGGCATTGCATGCCGCTACCTCGACCAGCACAGCTGCCGCTGCAGGGTGTATGAAGACCGTACGCGCCTTGTTCCGACATGCTGCCGGCTTGCCCCTGACAATCTCGGTGAAGTGTATTTTATGCCGGAAACATGCGCCTATCGTCTTTTGGCGCAGGCGCAGGAACTTGCCCCGTGGCACCCGCTTGTAAGCGGCGATGCCGAATCCGTGCACCGCGCGGGGATGTCTGTGCGGGGCCGTGTCGTGTCTGAGTCGGACGTGGACACCGATGACTGGCCCGCATATGTTATTGACTGGGTGCAGTGAGATGCCCTGTGCAGGGCGCGTGAATTTTCAGTATTTCACGCCATGGTAATATAAAAGAAAAACGGCATGTTTCTCTATGAATGAAAGGTGATGGATATGAACTCAGCCCGGCAGAATGCGCTGCGCGATACCGTCGAGATTATCAAGGCGCACGGTTCGAATCCGAATTTCAATTATTCGCGTATTGCCAAGAACATGCGCGACACCTACGAGGAGCTGGTGAAAATGTACAACGAGGCTAACGGGCAGGATTGATGTATACGGACAGGCAGGTAAAGCGCCCGGCACATCTGCTGGAGAGGCCGGGCGCATGCCGGTTGAGCACGTTATTTTTTTGTCCGTTCATACTTGAAGATGCATACGCAGTCGCCGTTGGCGATGGAAGCTATGATGCCGCCCCGCATGCCTTCAAAAGCCTGCTTGGTGGCCTGTACATCCATTTCGCAGATCACGTCGCATGGCTTAGAGAATCCGTATTCTTTAGCCATCGCCAGCACCGGGCACACCCGCTGGATCTCAAGCACAGCGTCCATGTTGCTGTTGGATATGTCAATAACCGCCATATCCATGCCGAGCATCTTATAGGCAGGGATAGCCTTGGTGAAGCCATCGGCCAGCGTGTTGTTGTCAATAAAAGGGCCCATGTTTTTTTTCTGGCGTTCTGGATAGCCTTCCATAAGGGTATCCCAGGCTTTCTGCTCACCTTCCGCATCCATAATGCTTTTATAGGTTTCAAATTTTTTTTTAAACATTTCAATCGGATTCACGACGGTCTCCTTTCAGTTGGCTGGGCCGGCCTGTTCAGCGGGCTCCGGTTTATATTGCGCAGGTGCCGATAATGCATACCGGGTCATTGATGGGCGAAATGGCGACTATTTTCTCATCTGGCATGCGGGCCGGTGTTGACGTGTTGCGCGGCCGGCTCAAGCATTATGGGGAGATGACGGCCGGCTTCTTCGATTGGTGCGCGCTGTAATAATTTTGCATTGTTTAACATGTATTGACACTTTTAGCAACAGGGAATATAACGATATGCTGATGTTGCGCGTATTGAAAACAACCGCAGGAGAGCCATCCATGCTTTTACGATCGCTTGGTATATCCATACTGGCATTTCAGGTGATTCTGTGCGCGACGGGCTGCGAACAGATCAAAGAGTACCGCATGAAAGCGTACTACGAAAAAGCCCGTCAACTCTACGAGTCGCAGGACTATGGGGCAGCGCTTCGGGAAATCAAATATGCGCTTGCATTCAATCCGGACTATGTGGATGCCCTGGCTTTGAGCGGTATTTGCCAGTATGAGTTAAAGAACTATGAGGCGGCAGTAGGAGACCTTGAAGCTGTTTTATTGCTTGATGCTTCGCGCGATGATTTAGTAATGATTATTGCTGACTCTTTGTTTCATCAGAGCAAATTTTTCAGGGCCGTAATACAGACGGGGCGTCTGCTTGATAAAGATCCCGGCGATGACGCTGTGCGCATTCTCGATGCCCGCATACGTTTGCGTTCCCGGTATCTTAACCTTTGGGCAGAGGTTGATAAGGTTTTACAGCCATTGTTGGCCGCGGGAGACTATAAAGAAGAGGCTTTTGCCTTGCTGGCTGAGTTTCATATCTTGAATGACGACCTTGCGCGGGCCGAAGCTGTTTTAAATGAGCACGCCCACTTGAACGAAGACTGGCTGTTTGTGATGCGCATGCTCGGGGCAAAATATGAATCTCAGGCAGATCTTGATTCCGCTGCAAGGATATATGGACGGGTTTTGGAATTGAAGCCGGACAGCACAGAGGATGCGTATGCGTTGCTGGCCGTTCTGCGCAAAGCTGACAAAAAAGATGCGGAGCTGCAACTGCTTGAGTCACTGATTGCTGCTGATCAGCAGTCGGTCGGCTATAAGCTTAAGCTGATAGATTTTTATATACATTGCGGACGGTTTGAGGATGCCGAGCAACTTATTCTCTCGGTCCGCAAGCAGGATGAAGGGTATTTTGACTTTTCGGCCTATTTGATTGAAGTGTATGAAAAGACGCAACGCTACGCTGAGGCTGTCGCGGTCGCCAAGGAAGTTCTGGGGCGTGTGGGAGATGACCGCCCGCTCCAGGTTAAATTTATGAATATTCTGGCCCGGCTTTATTATATGCGCAATAATCTGGCCCTTGCCAAGATTGTTGTCCGCTGGGTACTGGGCATTGACAGGAACAGTCACGAGGCCCGGTTTCTGCTGTCCCGCATATCCCTTGATGAAGGGCGAACCCTGCTGGCAATCGCTGAATTGCGTGCTCTCGCATCCGAGGATCTCAAGAATCCTGATTATGCGTACTACCTGGGATTGGCCCACATGGCGAGGTCTGAAAACAGCGCTGCCGAGCAGTCATTTAAAAGTGCCTTAACAATAGACCCTTCATATAAACCGGCTTTGATGAAAATCGTCGGGATATACTTTGATAAGGGTTTTTTTCTTGATTTGGAACGCATGGTTAATGAATTTTTAGCCGTCAGCCCCGATGATCCGGATGTCCTTGCATTGCGGGATGAACTGGCACAAAAGAAGGCTGCTGCCGCCGAGGCCGGCTAACATAATGTCGTTTGTAACGAGGCTGCATCGCACACATAAAGTTTACATACCGATACACCGGATTTATATTCAATAACGCCTCTACCTGCATGGTCGATAAAAAAACGATTATCATATCCCTGCTGCTTCTCTCGGCTGCCTGCGTTGGCATGAGTTTTGTATTTTTTGCGCCCCGTGACATGCTGTCGGGTGAGCCGGTATACTCCGATGATTACTCGCTGCATTTTTCCACCGCGCTTGCCGCCCGGACCTTTTGGGGCGGATGGGGTCGCTGCTGGGGGTATGACCCCCATTTTTTGGCGGGATTTCCGAACTGCGCGCTTGCCAACGCCGATAACAAGGCTTGGGAGCTGGTTGTCACAACTCTCGGCCCCTTGCTGGGGTTTGGTCGGGCCTTTAAAGCATATCTGCTTGGATTTCTGTTCTTCTTCCCGTTCCTTCCCTATGCTGCCGCCCGCAATTTCGAGCTTACGCGGGTGCAGGCGCTCGGTTGCGCGTGGTTGTCTTTTTTTCTTTTTTACCTTTCGCTTCCAAAGGATTTTGTTTTGTGGGGCATGACGGCATATATTGTCTCCTGCTTTGCTTCGGTCTATGTGCTGTCTCTTCTTTACCGGTTGATGGCAGGCTTTTTTTCCGTACGACTGTATTGCTGGACTGCAGTTTGCACAAGCCTTTTGTTGCTGAATCATATCCTTTCGCCGATGCATATTGTTCTCCCGGCCGGACTGCTGTATGTGCTGTACGGCTGCCGCAGCAGCAGAAGCAGGCTTTTTTTTATCACCGCAATCCCTTTTCTGGTCGCGGCTGCCAATATGTTCTGGCTTGCACCGGTGTTTGATTTTTTGAATGACAAGACAACGAACCCTGAGCACTATGAGTTTACGCTGCAGATTAAAAATTTTCTTGAGCCCTTAAGCGTATACGGCAATCAGCGCCGCGCCACGGCGCATTGCGTGCCCTCGCTCAACAGCACGTTCATTGACGCGGTGCTTATGGTTCTCGGGCTCTTCGGACTGCGGCACTGGTGGATAAACGGGCGCCGCCGGCTTGCGGCTGCCATGGGGGCAGGCATACTTTGTGCTTTTCTGATAACGTTTTATGGTTCTCATACTCCATTCTTTGCCCAGTTTCAGCCCCAGCGCTTTGCATGCGCGTTAAACTCGCTGCTGCTCATACCAGCCGGTATCGGTCTGGCAATATGTTTGGATTTATTGTTTCGTGCGCGCTTACGGTATGAATCGCTGATGCTGAGCGTTCTGTTGTTTGTCATGCTCTATCAGCCGGCCGTGCGCCCTTTTTTAACCATTGCCCGTAACGGCCTCTACCGGCTTAATTGCACGATGCCGCAGCCGGTTGCGGAACTGATCGGCTTTCTTGGAAGGCATACCACACCTGAAGGACGCATTCTTATAGAAGATTCAGAGTCGATTAATAAGCCCGGCTATTTTGAGCCCGAGGCATATTACGGCACCCATCTGCCGGGCCTTTTCCCTCTCCTGCTCAAACGCGAATATCTGTGCGGACCACGGCCCATGTACCCGATTCAGCACAGCTTCGCGAGTTTTACCCGTGGCGTGCTGTTTGACCGCCCGATCGCTGGTTACACCTTGACTGAATTGCGGTCCGCGTTTGATGTGTTCAATGTGCGCTGGATTGTGTGCTGGTTGGACGAGTCCCGATCGTTTTTCAACGCATTGCCTCACTATATCCGCCCGTTGGGAACTGTTGGCAGGTTTGCTGTGTATGAAGTGCTGCGCGAGCCGTCTTTTTTTATTAAGGGAAGCGGGCGCGTAACCTCGGACTATAACCGTTTAGAGTTGACGGACGTGCAGCCCGAGGACGGGGAGGTCATTATCTCATATCACTGGATGAAATATTTGACGACGGACACCGGGGCGGTGATTGAGCGGGCGATGGTCGGGGGTGATCCGGTCGGGTTTATAAAAATAAAAAATCCGCCGGCACGTCTTACTGTCTATAACGGCTATTGATTATTGCCGCCGTGGTCGAAACGGTAAAGGATATACCGGCTGTTTTCGAATACCTTCGGAAGGTCGAATTTTTTCGGTTTTGTAGTCACGACAAACGCTGCGCCGTACGTGTCCGCGACGTTTTGAATGGCCCCGGTTGTCAGGTTGTTGAAACCCTCCTCGGCATTATACATTTTTGTCCAGCCGAGCGCGTGCATGCGCTCGAACCATTGCTCGGTAAACCGGTTGTCAAGATAGAGAAGGGTTGACCCTTCAGCCCAGTCGCCTAGAACTGCGCGCTCGGAATAATGGTAGAAGTCGTTGCACAGGGGCGGGACGATAAACAGGTCGTCCTGATGCGATATGTCGCGCGCGGCAAGCTGTACCTCGGCCCATGGATCGAGTTTGCCCTGCATCCGGCCATGGTAGTAAATTTCGGGCCCTCCCCGGGAGATCATGACGGCTGCATCAAATACCATCAGTCCCAGGGCCCATGGCAGCAGCGGATTGGCATTCGAAAAACGAGCCGAGGCGATGACGGCAAGCAGGAGTGCGCCTGCCATAAAAACCGGCACCCATAGTCCGCCCTTCATAAACAAAATGGCTGTCAGGCACAGTAGTGTCAAGGCGGCAAGGGTTACAGGCGTAGAGGCCTTTCTCAGGTGCTGCCACCGATCGGCGAAGAGACTCCACCAGACGGCAGGCAGAAGCAGCGCGAGCGAAGCCTGGGGCAGCTGCGGCAGATAGCCGGTAAGAAGCGCGATTACGGTAACAGCAAGAAGGGCGTGCGCGGGGGATCGTCGGCCGATTTGCACACATGCCCGGGCGATACATATTATTGCGAGAAACAGATAGATGACCGTGCTGCGCCACAGGCTGAGTTTTATGATGAATGGCACGGGTACGATATCGGCAAAAACAGTACCGACAAGGCACATGCAGGCGACCGCGATCCAGAATATCGTCACGGTCCGGCGAACGGCGCGCTTCGGAAATGCGCACAGGCAGCAGCAGGAAAGCATCAGAAACACTCCTGCGTGCAGCCACTGGCTGCCCGTCCAGATCGACGGGTTGCAGGTATAGCCGGCTACCCAGCGCACGCCCTGCAGCCATTGTGCACCATGCCCGCCGGAGCCGATATGATTGATTGTTTTGATGATCCCCGGCAGCGCGGGCAGCATAAACGCGCACAGGCAGGCAAGGCTCAGTTTCAGGGTGAAGCAGCGGCGGTTCAGCAGCCAGTACAGACCGTATGCGCACAGGAGAAACAGGGTGCCCATTGGGTGGAAGTTATAGCTGATGCCGGTTAGAAGCAGCGCGGTCACATAATGCCGGCGAAAAAAAAACAGCATTGACCAGACAGTCAGGGGATACGTATAGGGCAGCCCGTGGTGAAAGAAGTTGAGATAGGGGGCGGGAGATCCAAGCGTCCAGTTGTTGAGCTGGGTTGTATACAGCAGGGTTGCAACGATCGCGGCCGGGCGCGATCGGGTAAGAGTAACCGCAAGGGCATATATTCCCGCCAGCATGAAACAAAGGCTTGCAACTGTCTGCAGCAGGGCGAATGTTTCCAGGTCAATGCGTGTCAGAACATACGGCAGCACATCATAGAGAATCCCGATGCGCAGGTTGTCGCGGTTGACCGCCTGAATATAGATGGAGTTTTTGAACAGCTCCGGGTCGAGCTGGTTTCTGATTGAGGAAAAGTATGTCGCAACCGTCAGATAACGATGCGAGGAATAGTAGCCGTTCATGAGGAATGAATGGCAGGTGATGAGCAGCAGCAGCGTCAGGGTAAGGACGTTTTTTTTGTTCAGGGAAACTATTCGGCCGGGCACGGAAGCGGTGGGAGTCTGTACATGCATGTCGTGCTGCTGACGTTGGATCGGATTAGCCGAAAAGACGGTTGCGCATGATAACCATCAGTGCTTTCAATCCGTCTGCGGCGTGGATTTTTTTACCCTGGCCGTAGGTCCTTGGCTCAAAGGCAATCGGAACTTCCGCAATTTTTTTTGTGCACAATGCCAGCTTGTTGCTGATTTCAAAGTCCAGGTCGAATCCGCAGCAGTGCAGCTCGAGCGACTGCAGCAGCGCTGTGCGCACCAGCTTGTAGTTTGTGGCCACATCGGTAAAAGCGCTGCCGAAGAGCAGATTGGTCAGGAATGTTAAAAATCGCACCCCCCAGTAGTTGACCGCATAATGATGGTAGCGGCGTTCGCCGAGCACGCGTGAGCCGTAGACAGCGTCGAGGCCTTCGCTCAGCGCCTTGAGCAGCAGCGCTTTGTACTGGCGGGGATGGTACTCGAGATCGGCGTCCTGCGTGATCGTGTAATCGCCGGTGCACAGCGGTATGGCGGTCCGGATTGAATTGCCTTTGCCGAGGTTGCGGCTCTGCAGCACGATGCGTACATTGCCCGCTGTTATCGTCTTCAGCAGCTCCCGGGTGCCGTCGGTTGAAAAATTATCTACGATGATAATTTCTTTTTCCCAGCCCGGTTCAAGCTCTGCGCTCTGGACGCGTTCAAGGATTTCAAGGATGGTGCCTTTTTCATTATAGACACAAATAATAACGGAGAGTTTCAACGATGGTCTCTCTTTCCGGGGCCGTAATGTAATATCCGTTTACTTATTGAATGATTGCAATTATAATTTGCAGCCGGTATAAAGTCAATGCATGTTAGCGGGCAGCACCCCGGCCCCAGAGGCCGCCGGATGTGGACCATGCTGGCGATGAAGCCCACACCCGCTGCTCATAATCACAATCAGCATACAAGGACCTTTTCAATGAAAGTAGTGATACTGTGCGGCGGCAAGGGTACGCGACTGGCCGAGGAAACCGAATTCAGGCCCAAGCCGATGGTTGAAATCGGAGGGCGGCCGATACTGTGGCACATCATGAAAATTTATTCCGCATTCGGGTTCAACGAGTTTATCCTGTGCCTGGGCTACAAAGGGGATTTGATAAAAGAGTATTTTTTAAACTTTGACCTGATGAACAGCGATTTTACGATTGCGTACGGAAGCCATAACAAGCAGATTGACGTGCACAGTTCCCGCGCGCGCGAAAACTGGAAGGTAACCCTGGTTGATACGGGCCTGAATACCATGCCGGGTTCGCGCATAAAAAAAATAGCGCCGTTCATTGAAGACGACACCTTCATGATGACCTATGGCGACGGCGTCGCCGATATCGACATCGGCAAACTTGCCGCGTTCCACCGGCAGCATAAAAAACTCGCCACGGTTACCGGGGTCCGCCCGCTGGCTCGCTTCGGCGTACTTTCAACCGAGGGCAGCCGCGTTGCCGCCTTCAGTGAAAAACCGCAGATTGAGGAAGGCCATATCAACGGCGGGTTTTTTGTATTAAACCGCAGGGTGCTGGATTATCTCGATGATTCTGAAACGTGCGTATTCGAGCGCGATCCGATGGAGCGCCTGGCGCGTGAAGGCGAGCTGATGGTATACTTCCATCACGGGTACTGGCATTGCATGGATACCGTGCGTGACCGTGATATGCTTGAACAGGAATGGAACAAAGATAAGCCGGCATGGAAAATATGGGGGTGACATGAGCGCGTTCTGGCCTGGGAAAAGGGTTTTTATCACCGGAATTACCGGTTTCGTGGGCTATTGGCTCGCGGAGCATCTGCTGGCGAAGGGGGCGTGTGTCGTCGGCCTGGTGCGTGACTGGGTGCCTGAGTCCAATTTTTCACGTTTCCGGCTCGGCGAGCGTATCACGGTCGTGTCGGGTACGCTTGAGGATTATGCCCTCTTGGAGCGCACGCTTAATGAATATGATATCGATACGGTATTCCACCTGGGTGCGCAGACGCAGGTCGGCGTCGGGAACCGCAGCCCTCTGGCGACATTTGAAACCAACATCCGGGGCACATGGAATCTGCTTGAAGCCTGCCGCATGCATGCCGCCGCCGTCCGGCGCGTTGTGGTTGCGTCAAGCGACAAGGCCTATGGCGACCAGGACAAACTGCCCTATACCGAGGATGCGCCCCTGCAGGGGAAACACCCCTATGATGTTTCCAAGAGCTGCACGGATCTGCTGGCTTCAACGTATTTCAATACCTACGGGCTGCCGGTCTGCATAACGCGCTGCGGCAATATCTACGGTCCCGGGGACACGAATCTCAGCCGGCTGATTCCGGGAATCATTACCTGGGTGCTCAGGGGGGAGCCGATCGTGATCCGCAGTGACGGCACGCTGGTGCGTGATTACTTTTATGTCCGGGACGCTGTCAGCGCCTACGTGCTGCTTGCCGAAACCATGGAAGCACGGTCGGTTGTCGGCGAAGCCTTCAATTTCAGCAGCGGATTGCGCATAAGCGTTCTTGATATGACAAAAAAAATATTGTCTGTCATGGATAAAAGCGATCATCCGGTACAGATTCTCAATGAGGCACGAGGTGAAATAAAGGATCAGTATCTTTCCAGTGACAAAGCTTCCCGTCTGCTCGGCTGGCAGCCGTCCTGCGGTCTTGAAGAAGCTCTGGCCGAGACCATCGAATACTATGCACACGTGCTTCGGGAACGGTGAGAGCAGCCGTTTTTAAAGGAAAGGTAAAAATAATTTATTTTTTTGATTTTTGCTTGATTTTGCCCGGGCTGAGTTGTATTACATTGCATGACCGATGCATGCATCGGGAATCCCGTTTCAACATCGTCATACAGGGGGATGCGCGACATGGCCGGTGAAAAAATACTCATCGTTGATGATGAAGAGAATGTACGCTTTTTGTATGAGCAGGAGTTGATTGATGAGGGATATCAGACCGTGCTGGCGCGTGACGGCAAGGAATGTCTTGCAAAGGTCACAGCCGAAAATCCCGACCTGGTGCTGCTTGATATACGTATGCCCAAGATGGACGGGCTGGAAGCCATCGGCAAGATTATAGAGCTGAATAAAAATATTCCGATCATCATCAATTCGGCATATTCGACCTATAAGGATGATTTCATGAGCTGGGCCGCGGACGCGTACGTGGTCAAATCCTATGACCTTGACACCTTGAAATCAACCATCCGCGAGGTGCTCGCGAAAAAAAACGTACGGCAATGAATACAATTCTTGCGATGATAATGGCCGGGGGCAAGGGAGAGCGTCTCTATCCCCTGACGCGCGACCGCGCCAAGCCCGCTGTTCCGTTCGGCGGTACACACCGTATCATCGATTTTACCATCAGTAACTGCGTCAATTCCGACATACGCAAAATCTATATTCTAGCGCAGTACAAGTCGCTGTCGCTCGACCGGCATATTCAGCGCGCCTGGAATTTCCTCAGCAGCCGCATTGGCGAGTTTGTCTATATCATCCACGCTCAGCAGCGCATAAACGAGACCTGGTACAAAGGCACGGCCGATGCGATTTATCAGAATTTTTATACGCTGCAGCAGGAGAGGCCCGACCTCGTTCTGGTTCTGTCCGGTGATCATATCTATAAGATGGATTATCGTCCCATGATCGAGGAGCATCTGAAGAAGAAAGCCGATCTTACGATCGCCACGTACCAGGTTCCCGCAGAGCAGTCGCGCCATTTCGGCGTTCTGCAGATTGACCGCTCCGGGCGCGTCAGGGGGTTTCAGGAAAAGCCGGAGAATCCGGGGACCATACCCGGCCGGGCTGACAGCATTCTGATCAACATGGGGGTCTATGTCTTCAACACGGACGTTTTGGTCAAGCGCCTGATCGAAAATGCCCGCCAGCCAGATACCGAGCACGATTTCGGCAAGGATATTATTCCTTCAATGCTCAAAAGCGACCGGGTTTTCGCCTATTCGCATGTCAAACGCGCCACAGGAGAGCCGGCCTACTGGAAAGACGTCGGCACCATCGAGGCCTATTACGAGGCAAACTTCGATCTGCTGGATGAGTCCTCGGGCATAGACCTGTATGAAAGGAGATGGCCGATTTATACGTTTGAGAAGCAGGCGCCGCCAGCACGCATTATCGGTTTCGAAGAGCATGAGGGTACATTGTACGGTGTGGCAGCCGACTCGATTATATCCAAAGGGTGCCATATCCGCGGAGCCCATATCAGCAACTCGATTCTGTCGCCGAATGTAAGCATTGACCGGCGTTCAACCGTGAAGGGATCAATTGTTCTGGACAATGTTCATATCGGCCGCAACTGCTTCGTGCAGAATGCCATTATCGACAAGGAAACCGTGATTCCCGACGGCACCGAGATCGGCTGCAACCGGGAGCGTGACGGGCGTTTATTCACCGTCAGTGAATCCGGCATTGTCGTGATTGCCCGCGGTTCAACCCTGTAAGCCCCGCTGTTTCAGCACCGGGAGCGGAACGGGCTGGCACGCCCTCAAAGCATCTCCGCCCTTGCTGTATTTCCCCGCTTGTGTTTATTGCGACATCATGGACCGGAGGGCAACTCAGGCTTTCGCGATGCGCCGCAGGCAGTCGCGCGCGAAGCGGGCTGGACCGGACGCGTAGAGATCGCCGCCGTGTATATCATTGATAACAACTGCCGGGAACAGTGTGACTTCAATGCGCCGCAGGGCCTCTGCGCCAAGTTCAGGGTAGGCAACTGTTTCGCAGCTGCGGATACATTGAGAAAGCAGGGCGCCTGCTCCGCCGACAGCTGCAAAGTATACGGCCCGGTAACGCTGCATGGCCGCTGTTACTTCACGTGAGCGCGGGCCCTTCCCGATCATCGCTTGCAAGCCTGCCCCGAGCAGGCGCCGCGTATAGGCATCCATGCGTCCGCTGGTTGTCGGGCCTGCGGACCCGATACAGCGTCCGGGCGGCGCCGGCGAGGGGCCCATGTAATAGATGGTCTGCCCCGCAACCTCAAAAGGGGGATTGCCGTTTTCCAGGGCTTCAACCAGGCGTTTGTGGGCCGCATCGCGGGCGACGTAGAGCATGCCGCTGATGAGTACCTGGTCGCCGCAGCGCAGCTTTTCAATGACCTCCTGGCGCATCGGGGATATGACTTCAATCGGCATGTGGAGTCCTGCTCACAGTATGCTGCGCGGTGACGCGTGGTGTCCCGTGTTTTCCGTGCAGATTATCAGTCTCTGCTGAAGGCGTCAAGGGCGTAGTGGTTTTGACCCGCGAATGCGGACGGCTGCGTTTTAAAAGATGGTAGACGTGAATGCCCAATTAGAGTATATTTTAAAGCCGTCTAGCCTGTCTGAAGGATTTATCTTTACCTGCCGTCGACGCAGGACCGGTGAACGGATGTGATGCCTGATATTTCAGTACAAATCGCTTCGCTGCATCTGAAAAATCCTGTGATTGCGGCTTCGGGTACGTTCGGCTACGGTCAGGAGTATGCCGGCCTGGTCGAAGACGGTGTTTTCGGTGCCCTGGTCACAAAGGGCATTTCACTGTTGCCTGCGCCCGGCAACCCCGGTCCCCGGATCGTTGAAACGCCATCGGGCATGCTGAACGCGATCGGTTTGCAGAATATCGGGCTCGAGGCATTCGTCAGCGAGAAAATGCCGCTGCTGCGCGCATGTATGACTCCGGTTATCGTCAATTTTTACGGCACTACGGCTGAGCAGTATGTTGAACTTGCAGAAAGGCTTTCGGACGTTGAGGGCATTGCGGCGCTTGAGGCGAACATATCGTGTCCGAATATCAAGCAGGGCGGTGTTTCCTTCGGAACGGATGAGCGCATGGCCGCCGGGATAACGGAACGTATCCGTGCCGCCACCCGGCTGCCCCTGATCGTCAAGCTGACCCCGAATGCCGCCGACATCGCCCGGATCGCCCGCAGCGTGGAGCAGGCCGGGGCGGATGCGCTGTCGCTGATCAATACCCTGACCGGTATGGTGATTGACCCGGAAACACGCCGACCGCTACTTGCCAACATAACCGGGGGGCTTTCGGGGCCTGCGATCCGTCCGATAGCCGTGCGCATGGTATGGCAGGTGTGCCGGGCAGTGCGTATCCCGGTGATAGGGCTGGGCGGCATCATGAGCGCCGGCGACGCCTTGCAGTTCTTGATTGCCGGCGCCTGCGCCGTTCAGATCGGCACTGGCCTGTTCGTTGATCCGGCGATTGCAGGCCGTGTCGCGGCAGGGATCAGGCAGTATATGGAAGCGCATGGCTTTGAGCGTCTGGACCAGATCGTCGGAAGCTTAATCGTCTGATATCGGGACGGGAATCGCTTAATCAAATTGCATGGCCTGCTCGGCCGCTGCAGGAGGCCCTGGCGTGAAAAAACGCAGGCATACAAAAAAAATTATGGTCGGGAGCGTGCCGGTGGGCGGCAGTGCGCCGGTGAGCGTGCAGTCCATGACCAGTACCGACACACGCGACGCAGGTGCAACCATTCGCCAGATACGAAGGCTTGAGCGTGCCGGCTGCGATATCGTGCGTGTCGCGGTTCCCGACGAGCAGGCCGCTTCTGCCCTGCGGACGATCGTGGATGCTGCCCGCATACCGGTTGTAGCCGACATTCATTTCAGTCACCGGCTTGCGCTGCAGAGCCTTGAGGCGGGTGTGCACGGCCTGCGGATTAATCCCGGCAATATCGGCCCGGCCGCCCGGGTGCGCCAGGTTGTTGATGCCGCCCGGCAGCGCGGCGTGCCGATCAGGATCGGTATCAATGCAGGTTCGCTCGAGAAGGACATCTTGAAAAAGTACGGCCGTCCGTGCGCTCAGGCCCTGGCGGAAAGCGCACTTCGCAACGTCGGCCTTATTGAGGACATGGGCTATGACCGGATCAAAATTTCGATCAAGTCGGCTGATGTACCGACAACTATCGATGCCTACCGGCTGGTTTCAAAAAAAACGCGGCATCCGCTTCATATCGGGGTGACCGAGGCGGGAACGCTGCTTTCGGGAACCATAAAGTCCGCGATCGGCCTTGGGGTCCTTTTGCACGAGGGCATTGGCGACACGATGCGTGTCTCGCTTTCTGCCGACCCGGTTGAGGAGGTGCGGGTCGGCTTTGCGATACTGCAGTGTCTGGGGCTGCGGCGCAGGGGCCCCGAGCTCATTTCATGCCCGACATGCGGACGCCGCCAGATAGATGTCGTGCGCCTGGCATCACGGGTTGAAAAACACCTGGTGCGCAGCCGTGCGCCGATTTCGGTTGCCGTGATGGGGTGTGAGGTGAACGGCCCCGGGGAGGCTCGCGAGGCTGATATCGGCATAGCCGGCAGCCGCAGGCGCGGCGTGATATTCCGAAAGGGGCGTATCGTAAAAACATGCCCGCAGGAGCGCGTGTTTGATGAGTTTCTGCGGGAGCTCGCTCTGCTTGTGCGCGAGACGGCAGGCCCCGGGGAACCGGATACCGGTAAACATTCATGAACCGGCCGTATGTATCCGGCGGTGATCAAGAGGAGACAGCATGCGTTATACCCAGTTTCTGATTCCGACACTGCGTGAAGTGCCGGCTGATGCAGAAGTCGTCAGCCATCAGTTGATGCTGCGCTCAGGCATGATCCGCAAGCTGGCCGCAGGTATTTATTCCACGCTTCCGCTGGGCGAGCGCGTGATGCGCAAAACCGCGCAGATCGTGCGCGAGGAAATGAACCGGGCCGGCGCCCTTGAATTGACCCTGCCGTTTGTGCAGCCGGCTGAATTGTGGCATGAGAGCGGGCGCTGGAATGCGTACGGCAAAGAGCTGCTGCGCCTGAAGGACCGCAATGAGCGCGAGTTCTGCCTCGGCCCCACCCATGAAGAGGTCATTACCGACGTGGCGCGCGGCCTGATTTCTTCCTATAAGCAGCTGCCGGTAACGCTGTACCAGCTTCATATAAAGTTCCGCGATGAAATCCGCCCGCGTTTCGGCGTTATGCGCGCACGGGAATTCGTCATGAAGGATGCCTACAGCTTCGATGCCGACGAGGCCGCAGCAGAGCGCAGCTACATGAAAATGTATGAGGCATACACGAATATTTTTGCGCGCCTGGGCCTGCGTTTCCGGGCTGTTGAGGCTGACAGCGGCCCGATCGGCGGCAGCTTTTCCCATGAGTTCATGGTGCTTGCTGATACGGGCGAGGATGTGATCGTGACCTGTACTGCATGCGACTACGCCGCAAACACCGAGAAGGCGGAGATACGCGTGCCTGACGCGGTCGAAGCGGCGGCTGATCAGTTCGGAGCGCTTGCTCGCGTGGCAACGCCGGATATGCGGACCATCGACGAGGTGTGCTCGTTTTTGAAAACCGGGCCCGCGTCGGTCATAAAAACGCTGGTCTTTGATACAGGGGAAGGGGCGGTTGTAGCGCTTGTGCGCGGCGATCATGATATCAATGAGATCAAGCTTAAGAATTATCTCGCGTGCAGCGAACTGGCCCTGGCCGATGAGGACCTGATTGAAAAGGTGACTGGCGCGCCGCGCGGGTTTGCCGGCCCCGAGGGCTTGAGCGGCGTGCGCATCATTGCCGACTACGGACTGAAGGGCTGTTTCAACATGGTTGCCGGCGGCAACGAGCGTGATATGCATGTCGTTAACCTTAACTTCGTCCGTGATTTCAATGTTGATGCGTTCGCCGACATACGGCTTGCCGGGCAGGGCGATGCCTGCCCGCGCTGCGGAAAGCCCCTCACCACGACACGCGGCATCGAGGTCGGCCATATTTTCAAGCTGGGCACCAAGTACAGCACGTCCATGCGGGCCGAGTTCCTTGATGCGCGGGGCGAGTCGCATCCTATGGTTATGGGCTGCTACGGGATCGGTGTCGGCCGGACCGTGGCGGCCGCAATCGAGCAGTCCCATGACGGCGACGGCATCATATTTCCCGCGCCGATCGCTCCGTTTACCGTGCTGATCGTACTGGTTAATCCCACCGACGCTCAACAGCATCAGATTGCCGTTGACCTGTATGAAAAGCTGCTCGGCCATGGTGTCGAGGTTCTGCTTGACGATCGCGACGAACGCCCCGGCATTAAGTTCAAGGACGCCGACCTGATCGGCATTCCTTTGCGGGTGACGGTGGGACGCAATGCCGTCAAGGACGGCCTGATTGACATCAAGTGGCGTAAAACCGGCGCCCAGGCTCAGGCCGCATTGACTGATGCCGTCGAAAACGTGCTCGAAGCGCTGCCCAATTTATAACGTGCCGGTTGTGGCCGCCGGCGCAGGCGTCAGGTATCAGGTGTCATGGCTGAATCAAAGATAGTCCGCATCAATGACATCATCGAGCAGGTGACATCCTATTTCCCCGAGGCTGATCTGGGCCTGATCAGCCGGGCCTATGTTTTTTCCGCCAAGGTCCATCAGGGCCAGACCCGCATGTCGGGGGAGCCCTACCTGAATCATCCGCTGTCCGTGGCCAGGATCCTGGCCGACCTTAATCTTGACGTATATACCGTGGCAACCGGTCTGCTGCATGATACGGTTGAGGATACCTGCGCCACCCTTGAGGAAATTCAGGAGCTGTTCGGCGACGAGGTGGCGTTTCTGGTCGACGGCGTTACAAAAATCAGTAAAATTACGAGCGACCGCAAGCAGGACACGCATGCCGACAATTTCCGCAAGATGATACTGGCCATGTCCAAAGACATACGCGTCCTGCTGGTCAAGCTGGCGGACCGGATGCATAACATGCGCACGCTTGAATATATGCCCGTTGAGAAGCAGGAACGCACCGCCCGCAACACCCTCGATATTTACGCTCCGCTTGCAGGCCGCCTGGGCCTCTATCTTGTCAAGCGCGAACTTGAAGATCTGTCGCTGCGCTATGTGCATCCTGAGATGTATTGCGACATCAAGGACAAACTCATGCGCACATCCGAGCAGCGCGAGCGCTATGTCAATGAGGTTATCGGGATTATCGAATCGAGGCTTGCGCAATCAGGTATAAAGGCCGGCATCAGCGGGCGCAACAAGCATCTGTTCAGTATCTACAGCAAGATGCAGACCCAGAATCTCAATTTCAGCCAGATTTATGATTTGACGGCGTTTCGCATTATCGTCAATGACCGGCCGGAATGCTACGAGGTACTGGGCATCATCCATGCCCTGTGGAAGCCGATTCCCGGGCGCTTTAAGGACTATATTTCACTGCCCAAGGCGAACATGTACCAGTCGCTGCACACGAGCGTTATCGGGCCCTACGGGCAGAGGATTGAAATCCAGATCAGAACCGGTGAGATGGACCGGGTCGCACGGCACGGAATCGCCGCCCACTGGAAATACAAGGAGGGCAGCACGGTCGCGCAGAAGCATGACCAGCGTTTTACCTGGCTTCAGAATATCCTGGAATCCCAGAAGGAAATGAGCGATTCACGAGAGTTTCTGGACGCGTTCCGGGTTGAGGTTTTCCCCGATGAGGTGTTCGCTTTTACGCCTGCCGGCAAGGTGGTTGAACTGCCGAAGGGTGCAACCCCCATAGATTTTGCCTACAGTATTCATACCGATATCGGCAACCGCTGCGTGGGCGCCAGAGTAAACAACGGCATCGTGCCGCTGCGCTATGAAATCAGGAGCGGGGATGTCGTTGAGATTCTGACCCAGTCCGGGCACCATCCCAGCAGGGACTGGCTTAAAATAGTCAAGACATCGCGTGCCCGGACAAAAATCAGAAACTGGATACGTCAGCAGGAGCTTGAGCGCAGTATCGTGCTGGGCCGCGAGATCGGGGAAAAGGAGTTCCGCAAGCACAAGCTCAATTTTTCCCGGATGCTCAAGGACGGCGAGCTGACTGAAAAAATGGGCAGCGGCAGTTTCAAGGATGCAGATGACCTGCTGGCCGCAATCGGCCAGGGCCGTATCGGCATCCGGCAGGTTATCAATAAATGCATGCCTGACGAGGCTGAAGGCGCCGCTGCTGAGCCGGAGACTTCAAAACGGGCACAGAAGATCCTCGCCCGCAATAATACGCTGGGCGTTGTCGTGCAGGGGATGGATGATATGCTTGTGCGTTTCGGCAAGTGCTGCACCCCCATTCACGGAGATCCGATCAAGGGGTTTATTACTCGCGGCAGGGGTGTGACCATCCATGCCCGGGAATGCACGTTTTTGACGTCGGCTGATCCCGAGCGCATTATCGACGCGCAGTGGGATGATCGCGCCCGGCATGTTGCGGTTGTGCCGCTCGAGGTCATCTGCGAGGACAAGAAAGGTCTGCTGGCGTCTATTACGTCGTCAATCGCCAGCGCTGAAACCAATATCATCAACGCAAGCGTCAGAACAACGCCCGATAAGAAGGCTGTCAGCGTTTTCAACGTGGAAATCAACAGTGTTGCGATGCTGGACGCGGTGATAGGCGAAATCCGGAAGATTAGGGGTGTTCTGACGGTTTCGCGCCTGCGGCACTAGCCGCTGCGCCCGCTTCCGCTTTATGGGAAAATCCGGCAGTGCGGCGCTGACGCGGCATGCGGGGCGATTAAACAGCTGTAGTCGCGGGCCTGGATGTTTTACGGGCAGGCTTGGCGACAAAGCCTGAGCGGATGCAGCGCGTACAGGCGTACACCCGTTTAGTGGTGCCGTTGCTCATTGAGCGCACCCGCTGCACGTTCGGCTGCCATACTTTTTTGCTTTTGTTGTGCGCGTGACTGATGCTGTAGCCGACCTGGCGTCCTTTGCCGCAGATGCTGCAGACTTTTCCCATGGGGTATTTCTCCTCTATAGTATTGTTGCTGTATTTATGTCCATTGTAAAAAATTTTAATTATAGCAAAATCAGGGGATATATCAATAAAAAATATCGGCGGTATTCAAAAAAATACCGGATTATGCCGGCCTGGTCAGGCTTACCGTATATTTGATTGGCATGTACTCGGGTGCAGGCAGTATAAAAAGGGGAAGGAAAGCCTATTGGCAGGCTGTTCAGGGAAAAAGCGGAGGGGCAACCCCTATCCTTCCCGCAATGGTTTAAACTTAACTGATTTTATGGGAAAAATCAAGGCCGTCCGCGGAATTTAACTCAGATCAGCTGATTTTTTGATGAAGCTGCTGGTACGCTTCCTCACCGGATTTGAAATCGGTGATCAGCACACCCATGCCGTTTTTGCTCGCCAGATGGAAAAGATTGCTGGGTACTTTGCGGGCCCACACTACGCGGCAGGTCATTTCAACCGGCTCGGCTGTTCCCTTGAGGCTGATTTCCAGAATCGTGCCGGGCGGAAACACTTTCTGTGTTTTGATAAAAAATCCGGCTGCGGAAACATCTTCCGTCAGTGCGCTGTAGGTGCCCCCTGAGGCACAGATATTGATCTGCAGGGTTTTCTTGATGCGTTTAAAAAGGCGTTTGTCCGACATTGCGATGCCTCATAAGGATGGAGATATCATTTAAAAATGACCGTATATGTGCCTGCTGGCGGTCAATCCCTTAACCCTGTTGTTTCCGTGGAGCCATCTGCAACAGTTTGCCGGCCTGTCCGGATATGCTTTCGGGGCCGCTCAGGCTGCTCTCTGTCGGGTCGGCCCCGAATGAGGCTGCTGCCATGCAGTGGTCTGCCCCGTTTATGGTGAACAGCTCACCGCACATCTGAGGATAACGAAGTTTCCACGTGAATTCGACCGGAGGCAGCACAAGGGCGGTTAAGGAAACCTCGTACCAGTTTTTTTTATTGTCAGGCCGTATGTCTCGTACAAGCGCGTAGAAAAAGCCCCCCGGCGATCCTACTAACACTATATCGCCCGTGTTTGTATCTTTCTTTAATGAAATATGCCGTTTGATCTCGGCCAGTTCTTCGCTGAAAGACATGGTTCATTCCCCATTGTGCGCGCAGGAGCAGGTACTTATGGTGTTGGGCATATGTTTCCAGTTTAAACCGTATGTACCCGGTATGCAACCGAATTCTGCGCATGGTGCCGCCTATTGCGTGCCAGGTTCCGGATCGGTTTTTTGGTTGAATTGAATTCGGAAACGATATAGTATAAAAGAAAAAACATAGCTTGGCGTTGATAGCATGGTTCTTAAGGGGGATATATGCTTCGTGTCAATGTCGTCAAAGATATGCCGCAGGTTGACAGTACCGCCTACATTGACCCTGACGCGATTATAATCGGCCGTGTCTGTATCGGCGCCCACTGTTTTATCGGCGCAGGGGTCGTTCTGCGCGCCGACCGTTTTTCCCTGGACGATGAGCGCTGTTCTATTGTCGTTGGAGACGGCAGCGTTATTCAGGATGCCGCAATACTGCACGCTCACTCCGAAACCGGTATTCAGGTCGGCTCCGGCACAACGATCAACCACGGGGCGGTTGTTTACGGACCGGCCACGATAGGAGACGGGTGCTTTATCGGCTGTAAGGCGATTCTGCATTATGCCACTATCGGCAGCAATGTGTTCGTGCGCAGCAATTGCGTGCTCGAGTCGGTTGCCATTCCCGCGGACCGCTTTATCGACATAGGGGCCTGTATAACGCAGCAGGAGGAAGTTGACCGTCTGCGTCCGATCACAGGGGAAGAAAAACAGTTCATGCAGCGGGCGGTAGAGGAAAGCCGTGATTATTCGGTCCGCTATAAGTATTCGCTTGAGATTTAAAAAAGCTGCCAGGTCTGCGGCGCTGCATCCCGCAGCCCCCTCGGAAGGATTGTATGGACAGACAGCATTACAGCACGCTTGACCTGCAGGCGTTTCCCGCGCATGTGCGCGATCATATCATACCGGAATACTCCGGTAACTGCGTGTATGAATGTATCGCATGCGACTATACCGCATCTCTTGACCGCTTTCTCTACACCTGCCCTGCATGCGGCAGTTTGTTGAAAATCACAGACCGCTCCTTCGGGGAACTGAAGAAGATACCGGGGCCTGTGTGGCGTGAAATTTTCGATTATAGAGCCCTGGTGCGCGTTGAGGCGTTGCAGGGTATTTTTCTGTTTAAGGAACTGCTGTTTCCCGCTATACCGCTGCAGGATGTGATCTATCTTGGCGAAGGCCATACGGCCCTGGTGCGCGCAAACGCACAGCTTGGCCGGTATGTCGGTTCAGGGTTCTTCATAAAGAATGACGGCTTCAACCCCTCGGCAAGCTTTAAGGATCGCGGCATGGCCAGCGCGGTGAGCTTTATCAAATATTCAATCCGCACGCGCGGCCTGACCGAGGTGCTGGGCATTTGCGCCTCAACCGGCGATACGTCCGCCGCCGCCGCCCTGTACCTGAGCTATCTTGACCGATCTATCGTCAAGTCGGTTGTGCTGCTTCCCAAGGGCAGGGTTACGCCGCAGCAGCTGTCGCAGCCGCTCGGCAGCGGTGCGGTCGTACTGGAAGTACCCGGGGTGTTCGATGACTGCATGCGCATTGTCGAACAGCTGGCTGAAACCTACCAGGTATGTCTGCTGAATTCGAAAAATCCTATTCGTATTATGGGCCAGAAGTCCTATGCCTATGAAGTTGCCCGTCAGCTGGGCTATAAAACCGATGACCTGACGGTGGTGGTGCCGGTTGGCAACGCCGGCAATGTTACGGCAATCATGGAAGGGTTCCTCGATATGCACCGTCTTGGCATTATTGAAGAACTGCCCCATATCCTGGCCGTTCAGAGCCGGCACGCCAACCCGGTCGCACTGTGGCGATCTTCGGGCTCGTATGCGCCCGTGGCGGTACGGCCGAGCGTGGCCCAGGCCGCAATGATCGGTGATCCGGTATCGTTTCCAAAGGTGCGAGCCCTTGTGGCGAGCGATTTTGATGACCGTTTTACCTGTATCGACGTTGATGAACAGGAGATTATCGAGTCCATGCTGCAGGCCAATCGATGCGGCTGCGTGGTGTGCACCCAGGGCGGCGAATCAATCGCCGGGCTGCGCAGCGCGCTGGCGCACGGCCTTGTGTCGCCCGAGCGGACGTTCGTGGTCGACTCGACTTCGCATCAGCTTAAATTTTCTAATTTTCAGCAGCTATATTTCGATAACGCCTTTGCCCCCGAGTATGAGATCACCGCCCGCTCCGGCCTTGTCAATGCGCCCGTACAGCTGGCGGCTTCCGCCGGGGCGGTTGCCGATTATCTGGGTTTGAAAAAGAAGTAGGCACGCATGAAAAAGATACTGATCGTCGATGACAGCGTTTCTATCGCCAATGCCATGCGGCGTTCGCTTGAAAGTACCGGTTACGAGGTCGAGACGCTTAATGAAAGCGCCACGTTTTTTGACGGACGCGCTGCCGCGTTCGACCCCGACCTGCTGATCCTTGACATCAATATGCCGCGCTTTGACGGTTTTTATGTGCTGGAGATGGCCAAAAAAATCAATACCTGCCCTCGCGCAAAGGTTTTGATGTGTTCGACTAAAATTTTCGAGCAGGATTTAAAGAGGGCCAGGTCTCTCGGGGCGGATGATTTTCTGATAAAACCCTTTACTGCCTCTGATCTGACGGCAAAAGTTTCCGCCTTGATCGGCCCGCCATGACGGGCCGACCACTGCATTTTCGGGACGCAAGGTCGAGCATGCAATGAAGAGTGAGCTTGAGATTCGTTTCTGGGGCGTGCGGGGATCGATGCCGGTGTGCTCGCCAGACGTGGTGGGCTACGGCGGCTCAACATCGTGCGTTGAAATTATCGCCGACAACGGGACCCATATTGTCCTGGATGCCGGGACCGGCATTCAGGCGCTGGGCATGCATTATTTGAGAAACGCGATGCCCGCGCACTGCGCCGTGTTTATAACACACGCCCACTGGGATCACATCCAGGGGCTTCCTTTTTTTACACCGGCGTTTGTGCCGGGCCACCAGCTTTCGTTCTTCGGCTGTAACCAGGGCGCGCTTTCTTTCAGGGATGTCCTGCGCGAGCAGATGCGCAGCCCGTATTTCCCGGTCGAGCTCGAGAGCTGGCAGGCCGATATCGAGATAAAATCCATCGCTGAAACCACCATTGACATAAACGGTCTCACGGTGACGTCACGCTATGTTGAACACCCGGGCATGACCCTGGGATTTCGGGTGGGGTATAAAGGCAAAAGCGTCGTATACCTGCCCGATAATGAGCCGTTCGCGCGGTTTGATCCCGCAAAGGTTTTTACTGAAATCTCCCTGGGGCCGGGCGAGCCGGACATGGAACGTATCTGCCTGCTTGATCAGAAGAAGAATTTTTTTAATTTCATCCGCTCGGCCGACGTGCTGATTCATGACGCCCAGTATACTCCCATGGAGTATGCAACCAAAGTCGGCTGGGGGCACTGCAGCTTTTCTACTGCGGTCAGGGCCGCGATCTACGGCCAGGTGAAACACCTTGTGCTGTTTCACCATGATCCGCTTCGCACCGATGCGCAGATCAGGGACATGCTGCAGTCGTGCGCGGCCATGGTGCGTGCCAGCGGTGCGGGACTGACGGTTTCAGCCGCGTCGCAGACCGCTCCGGCGCTTCAGCTCTGAACCGGTCCTCCACAATCTTGTGATCCCCGCCATCCGGCGGCTTTGAGCCGTTCGAGCAGCTCGTTCAGCAGGAGCGCCGTCGCGCCCCAGACATGCTGCCCGCGCACCAGAAATCCCGGAACGCTGCGCTGTGCGCCGAGAACGCTTACAGCGCGGCTCACGCGCACATCCGGAGCGCAGAGGCTGCTCAACGGCACCATGTACACGCCGTCAACCTCGCGCGGGTCGGGCGTACACGCTGGGATGCCCGCATGCCATGCGACAAAGGGATGTATGCAGAAATCCGATGCGATGATGTAGGCCGGCTCCAGCGGTCCGGCGACGGTGAGGCGGCCGGGTGCAATGCCGATCTCTTCGCGGGTTTCCCTCAGGGCGCATGCAAGCGCGGTTTCGCCGGGCTCCCTGCGTCCTCCCGGGAAGGAAATCTGCCCGGGGTGATGGCGCAGGTCGGCGCGTCGCTTGATGAGGATGACATGCAGCGCTCCCCCGGCAGCATAGAGCGCGATCAGCACCGATCCGGCGCGTGCCCTTCCCGCAAGGCCGGCAGGCCGTTCGGGTATGCGTCCGACGGGCGACATGGTCAGGCGTGCGCCCGGGGTATCAAAATTTTTCAGGTGAACGGCATTGCGGATAATGCGGTACGTATCCATTGTTCGTCAGGCCGGCTGTGCCACGGCTGTACGGCAGCGCACGCTTCCCGGTCTGCCGTGGGGCGCATGTACCGCTAGGTATGGCGGGTTACGCACGTTTCAAGCCCCTCGCGGCCGGAGCGGAACTGGTTGACCGGAAAATCCGGGTCAGGGTAGCCGACAGCGATGAACAGGACCGGCAAAGCCTCTTCCGGCAGGTTCAGGGCTGCCCTGATCGCGTCCGTGTACATCAGGGTAAGGGCGATCGCGCAGGTCCCGAGACCGCGGGCATGGGCTGAGAGCATCAGGTTCTGGGCGGCCATGCCGATGTCCAGGTAGCGCACAGGCGGCATGTCGGCGTGCATGGTTATCAGCGCAACGGTTGGGGCATCATAAAAGCGGAAGCTGCCGCTTTCAATAAAGGCCGCGTTGCCGTCGCCCAGTTGGGCAATAAAGGGGCGGATGGCGCGAAACAGCTCCTTCGTGCGCTGGACATACTGCGCAGGGATGGTTTTGCCCTTTGAAGGGTCATAGCTTCTGCGCTGCTCCTGATGGGCCAGTTTAACAAACTGATTAAGGTGTGCCAGCGACTTTCCTTCAATCACATGGAAATGCCAGGGCTGCTGGTTTGAAGCCGAGGGCGCCCAGAGGGCATCGGTAAGTATTTCGTCAATTATCGGGGCGGGAACAGCACGCCGGAGAAATCCGCGGCAGGTTCTGCGTTCACGCAGGCAGGCAAGCGTGTCCATGGATGAAATCATGCCCTCCTACTGGTTCTGTTTTTCCTCTGAAAGGCTTTCAACAAGTTTCGTGTAGCAGTCCTCAACCTCCTGCAGGCGTTTTTCGGCGTTGCTGAGAAACATGCCGATCTGACCTATTTCATCCTTGAGCTGCTCAAAGGAGCTGTCCTGCGCCTGTATTTGCCGGGAAAAATCTTTTATTTTGTTGACCAGCATCTGGGCCGAGGCTGCGAAAAACTGGCATTCTTCGTAGTCGTTTACAATAATCGCGGCAAGTCGCTCGCGTGCCTGCCTGGTCAGCTCTGCCATGGGGGGCCTTTCGCCGTAGAGTGCCTGGTTGCGTCCCTGTTCTGATACAGGGGGGTACTGAGGAATTGCTTGAAAAAAACAGGCTTATACAATATAACGATTATACGTGTTCCGCAAGGCTATTTTTCCTCCTGCCGGGGCAGTGCCTGTGCTCTGTATCCAGATGGATTTTATTGTGAAGGTTGGTTTGTATGGAATGTATCGTTATCAACGGCGGCCGTCCTCTGCAGGGATTGGTTGCCGCCAGCGGCGCCAAAAATTCGGCCCTGGCGGTCATGGCCGCAACGCTGCTCTGCAGCGGCGAGCACCGTATCAGCGGTGTTCCTGAGCTGTGTGACATCAGCACCATGAAGCGCCTGCTTGAACATCTGGGCGTGCGCATCACGGGTTCGGCTGATCTCAGGCTTGACGCCACGCATATTGATATAGTCGATGCGCCCTATGAGCTGGTCAAGACCATGCGCGCGTCCTTTCTGGTGCTTGGTCCGCTGCTGGCCCGGTTCGGCAACGCGCGCGTTTCACTTCCCGGCGGGTGCGCCATCGGGCTGCGGCCGGTTGATATTCATATCAAGGCTCTTGAGGCCATGGGCGCCCACATCAGTATCGAGAACGGCTACGTGAACGCTTTTTGTGAGCGCATGCGCGGAGCCCGGATACTGTTCGACATGCCCACGGTTGGCGGCACGGAGAATATCATGATGGCCGCCTGCCTGGCAGATGGGGTGACCGTGATCGAAAACGCGGCGCGTGAACCCGAGATAATTGATCTGGCCGCAGCCCTGCGTTCGGCCGGAGCCCTCATAACCGGTGACGGAACCGGCACCATTACGATTGAAGGCGTCCGCCAACTTGCACCGATCGTGCATACGGTGATGCCTGACCGGATCGAGGCCGGGACCCTTTTGATCGCCGGCGCCATCACAGAGGGGGACGTGACGGTCGAGAACTGTCCCGTTGCCTACATGGGGGCAACGCTTGAAAAGCTGCGCGACATCGGCTGTATTATTGATGAATCGGAGAACTGCGCACGCATACGTGCTGATAGAGGCCTGAAACCGGTTGAGGTCACTACGAGCCCCTATCCGGGCTTTCCGACCGACATGCAGGCCCAGCTCATGTCGCTGCTGACCCTGGCCGGGGGCACATCGCTGATCCGCGAGACGATCTTTGAAAATCGTTTTATCCATGTCGCCGAGCTTGACCGCATGGGCGCCCGTATCCGGGTTGAACGCGACTGTGCGGTTGTTACCGGTGTCGAGCAGCTTGAAGGCGCCCGTGTCATGGCGTCCGACCTGCGCGCCAGCGCATCCCTGATCCTTGCCGGGCTGGCCGCGCGGGGTACAACCGTTGTTTCGCGCATTTATCATCTTGACCGCGGCTATGAAGCCCTGGAGGAAAAACTCCGCCGCCTTGGCGCCGATATACGGCGTGAGCAGGAATAATAAACGGGCACAGCCCTTTTCGACAGGTACCACATCATGCGTATGCTCCGATACACCGACGAACAGTTCGCCGCCGAGTGCAGTGCGCTGCGCGCACGCGCGAGTCTGCCGACGCAGGAATCAGAGCAGGCTGTCAGGACCATTATTGACGAGGTGCGGTCCGGCGGGGACGCGGCCCTGCGGCGTCTGACCCGGCGCTTTGACGGGCATGAAAATCTCACGGTTGATCCTGCCGAGATCAGGGCAGCCCGCAAACGGGTGGACGCCGAAGTATGTAAGTCCCTGCAGCTGGCATATGAACGCATTGAGCGCTTCCATCGCCGTCAGAAGATTAATTCCTGGATCACCGCTGAAAGCGGCGGCGAAATACTCGGGCAGCTTGTGCGCCCGCTTGAGCGTGTCGGTATCTATGTTCCGGGCGGCAAGGCCCTGTATCCGTCATCGGTGCTGATGAACGCGATACCTGCAAAGGTTGCCGGTGTCTCTGAAATTGTCATGGTCAGCCCGGCAGGCTCGGACGGCCTGCATCCGCTGGTGCTTGCGGCCGCGGACCTGTGCGGCATCAGCAGGATCTTCCAGATCGGCGGCGCCCAGGCCGTTGCAGCCCTTGCCTACGGCACCGAATCGGTGCCGCGGGTCGACAAAATCACCGGTCCCGGCAACATCTACGTTGCGCTGGCCAAAAAACTTGTCTACGGTGATGTCGACATCGACATGATCGCCGGGCCGAGCGAGATTTTGATCATCGCAGACGGCAGCGGAGATCCTGCCTGGGCTGCGGCAGACCTGCTTTCGCAGGCTGAGCATGATGAGATGGCATCCTCAGTCCTGATCACACCCGATGAGCAGTTTGCCGCGCGTGTCTTCGATGAGCTGCAGGCCCGGCTGGCGATGCTTCCGCGGCAGACCATCGCCCGCACCTCGATCGACAGGCACGGCGCGATCATTATCGTTCCTGATCTCGCTCAGGCGGTGAGCCTGGCCAACGATATGGCGCCGGAACATCTCGAACTGTTCGTTGAGCGCCCCTGGGATCTTGTCACGCAGATCAGGCATGCCGGCGCGGTTTTTCTGGGCCATCACACGCCCGAGCCGCTGGGCGATTACCTGGCCGGTCCCAACCATGTGCTGCCGACCGCAGGCAGCGCGCGTTTTTACTCGGCGCTGTCGGTGGACGACTTTATCAAGAAGATCAGCCTTCTTTCCTTTACGCCCGCCGCCCTTGATGCGCTCGGCGGCGATGCCGTCCGCCTTGCCGCCTGCGAGAGCCTGGATGCGCATGCCGGCAGTGTCGCCGTGCGCCTTGACCGGACGTAGCCTCAATGCACTCTCTCAGCCGCCTGCGGCTGCAGCCGACCGTTCAAACCGTATCGCGGATTGCGCAGGATACGGGCCTGCCGGTGTACCTTGTCGGCGGGGCGGTCCGGGACGGGCTTCTGGGAAGCGGGCGCGCGCATGATTTTGATTTTGCGCTCTGCGGCGGCTTCGATGAACTGGTCGCGTCGTTTGCCCGCGCGCAGCGGGGAAAAGTAATTCCCTGGGACATTGACCAGCAGCGCGTCGTGTTCCGCAGGGGCGGCACCCGGCTGACGGCCGATTTTTCGCGCATGCGCAGCCCTGATATCATCGCTGACCTCGAACAGCGCGATTTCACCGTCAATGCCATGGCCCTTGCGCTGCATGAGCCCGGCAGCGGCCTGATCGATCCGCTCGGCGCGCAGGCCGATCTCGAGGCCCGGTGCCTGCGCATGTGTTCGGATCAGGCCTTTGAAGCCGACCCCCTGCGCATGCTGCGCGCCTTCAGGTTTGCACGTCAGTTGTCCTGCGACATTGAACCCCGTACGCTCGAGAGTATTTACCGCAGCAGCGGCTTGATAACGCGCAGCGCCCGCGAGCGCGTCAAGCGCGAATTGTTCATGATCCTGCATGCGCCGCAGCTTGAGGAATCGCTTCGCGCTCTGCTTCATGCGGGCCTTCTGGCGCAATTAGTGCCGGGCATTGCGTCGATGAACAGCGTCCGGCAGAGCCCTCCCCATGAGCATACCCTGATTGAACACAGCCTGCGAACGGCCGGGCTTCTGGATGAGGCCCTGCAGAGCACCGGCGCATGCTGTGACGGTTTGAGAACGAAGCTTAACGACTATGTCAACCAGGTCATTGAGGAAGGCGTGACCATGATGTCGCTGCTGTCGTTTGCGTCCCTGCTGCATGATATCGGCAAGCCGGGCTGCGCCGTTGAGCAGGGCGGCAGAATGCATTTCCACGGGCATGAGCGTTCCGGCGCCCGCATTATCCGCGGCATGGCGCGCGAAGCCGGTTTGGGGCGCAAGGCCCAGGCAATCCTGGCCGTCCTTGTCGAGCAGCATATGCGCATCCTGCAGATGTCGCTGCTCGAGAGCGTGAGCGAGCGCGCCAAAGCGCGCTTTGTGCGCGATTGCGGCCCTGTTGCACCCGGCGTGTGCCTGATCGCCATTGCCGACAGCCTGGCGACCTGCACGACGCCTGAATACCGTCAGTCCAGCCGGCGCATGCGCGATATCGCCGCTGAGCTCTGCGCCCGTATTCTCGCATCCGGGCAACTGCTGGAGGAGGAGCCGCTGCTCACGGGCGCTGACGTCATGGCTGTGCTGCAGACCGCCCGGGGACCGCATGTCGGCCGTATTCTAAAACAGGCCGCGCAGCTTGAACGCAACGGAACTCTTCATGACAGGGAAGCTGCTTTGGCATGGCTGCGCACTCAGAGACTTACCGATTAAAAATAACCGGCCTGCGCCTGGGTGGAACGGACGGGCCGTCAGTGCAGGGAGAGCTTGCGCGTGCGCTGTGCGTTCCATGCGAGCGCATTCAGTCCGTGTGCATCCTGCGGCGCTCGCTTGACGCGCGCCAGCGCACCCTGGTGTATGAATACAGTCTTGCCGCGGATATCTGCCTTACCGCAGAGGAATTTGAGCGGATCAGCGCTGACAGCCGGGTCAGCCTGTATTCTGAAGAGCCTTTGCCGCCTGCCGGGCCGGGCCTGAGCCTGCCTGAACGCCCGGTTGTCGCAGGCTGCGGGCCGGCCGGTTTGTTTGCCGCCCTGGCTCTCGTTGAACGGGGATGTCCGCCGCTGGTGATCGAGCGCGGCGGCCGTATTGCTGATCGCGTTCGGGCTGTGCAGGCGTTCTGGAAACGCGGCGAGCTCGATACCGAATCAAACGTGGTGTTCGGCGAGGGCGGGGCCGGAACTTTTTCGGACGGCAAACTGACCGCCCGCGGCTCCTCGCCCTTCAAACTGCGCGTGCTGGAGGAGCTGGTCGCCTGCGGGGCTGAAAGTGATATTCTTTTTGATACCCGTGCGCATGTGGGCACCGACCGTTTGCGCCGCGTTATCCCGGCGCTGGTCGAGCGACTGCAGCAGAGGGGCGTAGAGTTCAGGTTCAACACACGCATGGATGACGTCGTCATCGAGCAGGGCAGGGTGCGCGCCGTCCGCATCGGCGGCGAGGTGCTTGCGACCGGGATCGTTGTTCTGGCGCTCGGGCACAGCGCGCGCGACACCGTGCGCATGCTTGCGCGCCGGGGCATGCGCATACAGCCCAAGGGCTTTGCCGTCGGGACCCGCATCGAGCATCCGCAGGAGCTGATTGACCTCGCGATGCGCCGCAATAAGAGCGCCCGCGGCGCATACGGCCCGGCTGACTATGCCCTGAAGCATCAGGACACGGCATCCGGCAGGGGCGTGTACAGCTTCTGCATGTGCCCCGGGGGTCTTGTAATCGGCTGCGCATCACAGCCGGAAACACTGTGCGTCAACGGAATGAGTTTTTCAAACCGCGCCGGGAGCCGGGCCAATGCTGCCATTGTGGCCACAATTGCGCCTGATGATTTTGAAACAGGCGACCCGCTCAGCGGTATTGCATTCCAGGAACACATAGAGCGCCTGGTCTACGCTGCCGGGGCCATGCCGTATTATGCGCCGGCGCAGCGTGCCGCTGATTTTATGCGCGGGCGTGCCTCAACCGGGCTGCCATGCGAAGATGTTTCGTATACACCCGGGATTAGTCCTGTTGATCTTGCCGGGGTGCTGCCGGGCTTTATCATTGAACCTCTGCGCCGGGCGCTGGCAGCGTTTGATAAAAAGATACACGGCTTTATCGAGCAGGGCATTCTGATAGGGGCAGAAACGCGTACATCATCGCCGGTTCGCATGCTGCGCGATCCGGAAACATTTCAGGCTGAAGGCATTGCCGGCCTTGTGCCGGTCGGCGAAGGGGCCGGCTATGCAGGCGGGATTGTTTCAAGCGCGGTTGACGGCTTGCGGGCAGGCTGGCGCGCCGGGTGACGCCCTTGGCTGCGGGAATGCGAGCGGTCTGCAACTCGTCGGTATTGATTGCGCATGCTGCGGCACGCTATCCTCTTTTTTGAAGAATGCCCGGCCGGGGGTAATCTAGGTGAACCAAAACGCACAATCTTTCGAGAGATTTTTATGAATGCTTCACATCACGCTGAAGGCGTCTCCGGATCACGATTTTACATGCCGATTGGTATGAAGGCTGCCGAGGCAAGGCGGTAGGAAACGGTTACGAACGTTCTATTGGTGCGATCAGCGATGGTTGTTGCAAGCTGGTCCTGCAGGACTATCATTTTGCCGAACAGGCGTTCAAAGCTGAGGTTTGTCTCTGTGGAGCTGATTTCGTTTGTCAGCAGAAAAACACAGCCATTTTTATTGAGGCGGTGGTTTAATCGCCAGATTAAAATTTCTATATTACGGGCGCTGTCGTAGAGCTGTTGCGGTTCAAGCATGTCGTAGAAGTAGAACTGGTTCTTTTTTTTGTAGGATGACCAAATCATGTCGCGCAGACCAGCCACGAGCGCGAACACCCGGTCGCCCGTATAGTGTTCCTCAAAGCTGAGGAGCATTGCGTCGATGCTGCGCTTGTGGTCCAGCTCGGCGAACGCTTCCTGGGGATTTTCGCCAAACAGAGCGGCACGGCGCATTTCAATGGTTGTGTCGGGGACCTTCGAAAGCTCGGACGGGTTGCGGCGATAGAGCTTCAGAAGCAGTTCTTCCATAAGAACGTTCATTGTGTTGGCGTTATCCTCGGCAACCATGTCGATGGTGGTTTTGAGGAGGCTTGAAAAACGAAGAGGGCGGGAACTGCAGCCCGCCAGGGAAAAGAAAAGGACGAACGTAAGTGCATACGCGGCAACTGATAGAAAACATGTATGCGCAGCTGCCGGGGATGAAAAAAATGACTTTAACCCGGGGAGTGTCTTGTTCCTGTGCCGGTGTGACGTGTGGATATGGTGAACCTGCTGAAACCAGCATGCCGGCAACCGCATTTGAGTCCGGCCGTAACAGCCCAGACTTCCAGGAACAAGGCTTCGACGGTTTAGCCAGCACCTCTCCGGCATGTTCAACGCGGCTCCATCATGTCTGCATGCAGTGACATCGCCGGGTAATACCCATGGCGCATTGTCATATATGAGTGGTGCGCGACGATACGCTTCAAAAAATTTTTACATAGATTGTCGAACTGTTCGCTCTATAAAAATATCGGCATCCGCAGGCAAATAAAAAATGAAAAAAATATAATGTTTTGATTTCGCCAGTTGGCAGCCGGGGATTTTTAAGAGCGGCTGTTATCGGGGAAGTGGGAAGTATGTATGTTCTGTGGGCTGCACCTGCTTCATTGTTGCAATCAAAAAGAAACAGGGCGGACGTATAGGGATGCGCCGCCCGGGGCGAAGAAGTGTCAAAAATAAAACAAATCCGCCACCTTTTCTAGTCGCGAAGCGGAAGTGATGCTTCCAGCAGGTGTGTTGTTTCCGCAGGAAATTATTCTCCGAACCCGCGCTTCGCTTGGCAGGATAAGGGTTCTGCTTGACAGGGCATGCGACGTCGAAGTAACTATAGCGCATACTGCATGTTTTGACGTGCCGGAGGGGCAGACCGCATGCGGAGTAGGGGTAGGGGGCGTCCATTAATAAAAACAATTGAAGCGTTTTTCGATAGGTCGGTCTGCTGGAAGTGCTAAAGATCAGAGGACAGGCGGCACATGTATTTTGAGAAGTAATCCTCTGCTGCTCAGCGCCCCTGCGGGAGAAAAGATTTGGAATGCATACTTCGCGCAGAGACGCAGTTGCGCGGGGATAGAAGAAATCAAGAAATGGCAAAAAACAACCGCTGGATTTCAGCAACGCTGGGCGTCGGCAGTGTATCAGGCGTTCTCACCCTCCTGTATTTCCTTAATTTTGATTCGTTGTTTGATTCCATGCAGGGCTTTTATGTAAGCAACGGTGATTTCAGGCAGCAGTTTGTAAATGCCCGGATCATGGGATATCGATGGGTATTACTGCTTTTTACAACGGCAGTTTTCGTGTGGTGTTTGAGCATCTGCTTCAGGAAACCGCTCAATGCCGGGTTCCACCGGTTGTATCTGTTCCTTGGAAACCGCGGGCGGGCCGCTCTGTATGCCGTGACTGTTGTGCTGCTCGCGGCCGGATGCCTCTTTTTTTCACAGCGGGAATGGGTGCGCTACCAGCGCCCCTGCTGGGATAATTACTGCAGATATGCTGAATTGATGTCTGAAGCGTTTTTCTCAGGCAATCCGGCATCCAAAGACGCCCTGCTTGCATTCATGCAAAGCGATTATCATGCAAATTCACCCTTCGTACCGGCCATTGTTTCAGTGATGCACGTTTTTACGGGCGTGAATATCGTGTTCGCCTATCGCGCTGCCTGCGGCATGGCCTCACTTGCGGCCGTCCTGATCACGTTCTTTTTCCTGGTTCCGCGTTTTGCAATTCAGAAATTCCTGTTGCTGCCCATGCTCGTTTTAATCGGATCAAACATGGCGTTTGCACGGTCATCAATTTTTCCGCAGACCGATCCATTCATACTTCTGTGGATAACCGCATTAATGGCATGCGCACTGGGCTGGATTGATAAACCCCGTTTGGGAAACAGCGCAGGGTGCTGCCTGTTGCTTGTCTCGGGACTGTTCATAAAACTGTCTTTCCTGCCGGCGCTGGTTCTCCTTCCCCTGTGGCGCTTTCTTCAAACGTGCCTGGCCCAGGGGCGGCTGTTCCCGGACAAACACTCATTCCCCGTGCGTACGCTTATTGTGTGGGCGCTGATATTCATTATCCTGCCCCTTTTCGCCTTCTGGCTTTTCCAGTATACATACGGCCTGACATCCAATTATAAAAGTGAATTGCGGCACATGGTTACCGAAGATTCACTGTTCGTATTACAGGCCGTCAGTTTCCTGAAAGTAGGATTGCCGTTCCTTATGTTGATCGGCATGGGATGGAAAAGACTTCAGCAGCAGGATTATTTACTGCTTTCGTGGGTTATCGTCTATGTGGCCAGTTTATGGCTTGCAGGTACGTCGGGATATGTGCGGTTCTATCTCTCGCTCCTGCCGCCTCTGGCCTTGCTTGCGGCGCGCGGATTGTCTCACATCAGGGAATCGATGGGCCCGTTTCCCATGTGGAGCTATGTTGCTGCGTGGACATGTCTCCATTACGCTACGCTGGCATTGAATGCTGATTAGTGAGATGGTGCAAAGCAGGCCTGGCTTTGAGTGGGAGCCGGGGCTGGGCCACGATTTTTAAGATAACCTTACGATATACCCGAATAAAATTTTTAAAATTGCCTGATTGAGGGGGTTGGAGCGCTCTTTTCAGGGCGGAAAAGTACGGTTTAAGCAATATGGGTGCTGTGTCGGTCTGGACGTCCATAGGCAGGTTGGGCGCCGTGGAAGGGCGGGGGCGGGACGCCCTTAAAGAAGTAGATAACTGCTGCTTCTCGAGGTCTGCAAAATTGAAAGGCCCTGGCCATGTAAGCCCTTCTTAGCCGATCGCGACCATGCGCTCGACCGCCCTGCGCGCTTTTGCGGCGATGTCTGCGGGCACGCGCACTTCGGGCTGCATGCGCTCCAGCGACCACATGATTTTTTCCAGCGTTATCTTTTTCATATTGGGGCACAGGGCGTGCCGGCTTGCCGGGTAAAATGTCTTGCCGGGATTGTCCCTGCGCAGGCTGTACATGACGCCGTCCTCGGTAGCAATGATGAACTCGGCCGCTGAGCTGTTTTTCGCGCTGTTCAGGATGCCGGTCGTTGAGAGCACTTCATCGGCCAGGTCAAGCACCGCTGCCGGGCACTCGGGGTGGGCGAGCACGACTGCCCCGGGGTGTGCGTTCTTTTGCGCCTGCACGTCTTCGGGTAAAATCTTTGCATGCGTCGGGCAGTAGCCCTGCCAGGTGATAAAGGTGCGCCCGGTTTTGCGGCTGACCCAGTGCGCGAGATATTTGTCCGGTATAAAAATAATCTCCTGATCTCGTGGTAGTGATTCCACGACCTTGAGCGCATTGGAGGATGTGCAGCAGATGTCGGTTTCGGCCTTGACCTCAGCCGAGGTGTTGACATAGGCCAGCACGAGCGCGCCGGGGTGCTGCCGCTTGAGCTCTCGCACGTCTTCGGCCGTGATCATGTCAGCCATGGGGCAGCCGGCCTGGGGGTCGGGCAGCAGGATCGTTTTTTCAGGGGCGAGGATCGAGGCCGACTCGGCCATGAAATGCACGCCGCAGAACACGATGACGTCCGCATCGACTGTGGCCGCGATGCGGCTCAGGCCGAGAGAATCGCCGGTATGGTCGGCAATGGCCTGCACCTCGTCGCGCTGGTAATTGTGAGCCAGGATAACTGCCCGGCGTTCTTTTTTAAGTGTGTTTATTCTTTCAATGATTGCCTGGTCGTTCATGATGCAAAATCCTTCGTGAATAGCAGTATCGTTACAGTGTCAGTTCAAGCCCGAGTTCTTTGATCAGGTTCATATCGTCTTCGGGGCTGCGGCCTTTGACGGTCAGCAGGTCGCCGACGATCATGGCATTTGCGCCGGCCCTGAAGATCAGGTGCTGCTCATCGCCGAACACTTCAAGCCGTCCGCCGCCGATGAGAATATCCTTGCAGGGCATGAGAAAGCGCGCAAGTGCGATGATCCTGATCGCATCCCACCGGGGCATGCACGCGAGGCCGGCAAGGGGTGTGCCTTCAATCGGCACGAGAAAGTTGAGCGGCACGGCGTCAGGGTCAAGGGCGCGGATTTCTTCCAGCACGTCCACGCGGTCGGCATTGTTTTCGCCAAGGCCGAAGATTGCGCCGACGCAGACTTCAAGTCCGGCAGCTTCGGCCTTGCGTATTGTTGCGATCCGCTCTTCGTATGTGTGCGTCGTGCAGACGCTGGGGAAATAGGCGCGCGATGCCTCGAGGTTGTGATGAAAGCGCTTGAGGCCGGCAGCTTTCAGGCGCTTGAAATCCGCGCTGCTCACAAAACCGAGCGAGGCGCAGGGACGCTGCTTCAATCCGCGCTTTTGGAACCCCTCGATCGCCTCGCATACGGTAGTAATTTCAGCGCCTGTCATACCCCTTCCGGCTGTCACAATGCCGCAGCGAAGGCTGTGATGCTCTTCGCGCGCAGCCCGATTGAGCATTTCTTCAGGAGCCATGAGCGGGTAGTTCGTAACCGCGGTGGCGTGCCGGGCCGACTGGGCGCAAAAGCTGCAGTTCTCGCTGCAGCGCCCGCTTTTCGCGTTGATGATGGAGCAGGTGGTAACGCGGTTGCCGATGCAATCACGGCGCAGCGCATCGGCTGCATGCAATACATCTTCAGAGCATTCAGGCGGAAGTTCGAGCAGACGCAGCGCGTCCTCGCGGCTGATCGCCGCGCCGTCAAAGGCTTTTCGTGCAAGGCCTGCAAGCCATGCAGCAGTGTCCGGAAGGGCTTCAGGCATGTAAGGACTCCTGCTCTGCTGTATGTATGGGTTTTTCAATGACCGCCCCGCCAAGCACGATATCGCCGTCGTAAAAAACAACGGCCTGCCCCGGGGTGACCGAGAGCTGCGGCTGCTCGAACGCAATTGCAACACTGTCGCTGTCGCAGGAAGTAACAGTTGCCGGGGCCGGGCTGTGGTTGTGGCGGATGCGTGCCTGCACCGCCCGCCCGGCGCTCAGCGCATCGGTTGAGAGCAGGTGCAGGCCGGCTGCATGCAGTCCGCTTGAATACAGGGCGGCTTTCGGGCCGATAATAATGGCGTTGCGGGCTGCGTCTATGCCGGTCACATAGAGCGGCTCGGAGTGCGCGATGCCGATGCCGCGCCGCTGGCCGATGGTGTAGTGGATGATGCCGCGATGCGTTCCAAGGCGGCGGCCGCTTGCGTCAATAACCGGGCCGGGCCTGATATCGGATTCGTTAAACAGATCGCCGTAGGCGCCGCCCTCGATGAAGTCCTGGCTTTCAGGCCGCCGGCTTACCGGCAGCTGAAGCTCTTCCGCGCGTGCGCGTACGTCGCCTTTACTCATATCGCCGAGCGGAAACAGGAGGCTCCCAAGCAGTGACGGGGGCAGGGCGTATAAAAAATAGGACTGGTCTTTTTTTGCATCCCGTGCCTTTTTAAGCACGCAGCGTCCATGCTCATCGCGGGAGACGCGCACATAATGGCCGGTGGCGAAAAAGTCGAAGGCGATGCCGGCAGCACGCGCTTTTTCAAGCAGGAATCCGAACTTGAGCATCGGATTGCAGCGCGTACAGGGGTTGGGCGTGCGTCCCGTCAGGTATTCGTTCGTGAAATGGCTCAGCACATGTTCGCGGTATTCGGCGTGCAGGTCGATCACGTGCAGAGGTATCCCAAGATGCGCGGCGACAGAGGCGGTCACCTCGATATCTTCTTCTTCACCGGGTCCGTAGCAGGCATGGCCGCGGGATGCAATGCAGGTAAGCTCACCGCCGTAGATTTTCATGGTGAGGCCGATCACCTGATAGCCCTGCTCCCTGAGCAGGGCGGCTGCAAGCGAGGAATCGACTCCGCCGCTCATGCCGACGGCAACTGTTGTTTTGTCGTTTTTCATGGATGCTTACGGGTTATCCGTTATTTGCACGCGGCATCGCCACCGCAGACCGGGCATTCGGGTGACCTGCAAATGGGTATTTTCTGGAAATCAGCCCGGGCGCCGTCCCACATGAGCAGGCTACCATACAGCGGCGAGCCGAGCCCGAGCAGGAGTTTGATAGCCTCGGTCGCCTGGAGCAGACCGATTACGCCCGGCGCGACGCCCGCAACGGGGAAAAGCCCGTGCGGTATTTTCGGCGGCAAAATGCACGCAAGGCAGGGCGTGTGCGGCGTGTGAAATACACTGATCTGGCCGCTGAGACCTTGAATGGCGCCGTGCACGAGCGCAATGCCGCGGCTGACCGCATAGCGGTTCAGAACATGCCTGGTTTCGAGATTGTCAAGACAGTCTACGATCATGGCTGCATCACTGGCAAGGCCGGCGATGCTCTCATCGGTGATGATTTCCGGCAGCGCGATGACGTTAACGTTCGGGTTGATGCGCGCAAGGGTTTGACGGGCGCTCAGGGCCTTATTCATGCCGATGCGGGCATCGTCATGCAGGATCTGGCGATTCAGGTTTGATATCTCAGTCTCGCCGCAGTCGCAGATCCGCAGGGTTCCGATTCCGGCAGAAGCAAGGTACATGCTCACCGGAGAGCCCAGGCCGCCGGCGCCGGCAATGAAGACGGTTGCGGCGCGCAGGCGTTCCTGGCCGGCGATATCCCAGCCTTCGATCATGATCTGGCGGTTGTAGCGTTCGATTTCTTCAGGTGTCAAGGGCATGTAATCATCCTTCCGGCCTGCGAAGTTCATGGCGTTCGCGCAGGCATGGTGCGAATGAACGCGGCGATGTCTTCTGTCGGCACAAACGCACTGGCGGTTTTGCCGCAGCCGGGTTCAATGCCCATACGGCCGCCGGTCAGTATCTGGAAGCCTTCACGGATTTTCCCGTCCGGGCCGCGCTTCAGGCGGCCGCTCAGGCCTATGGGTGCTATTGTAGCATGCGAGCAGCCGTTCGGACATCCTGAAATGCGGATCGGGGCCGCAAAGTTGGCGGGCAGGTGCGCGCGCAGCAAATGCTCGGCTGCGTGCGTGTCGACGATCGCATGCGCGCAGAACGCTGTACCGGGACAGGATACAATATCAACACCTTCCAGCAGGGGTTTCAGCGCAGGGTTCGTACGCACGGCTGCGAGAACCGCAACGGTATCTGCGGCAAAGATGGAAATGCGGTGGTGGTTTTGAATACGCGCGCAGGCCTGTGACTGTGTGAGTGTCTCCGCAAGCGCGTCGGCCTGATCAGGGTCCAGAAGTCCGCAGGGAACATTCAGTTCGCAGGCGCGCTGCATGCCTGATGCCGAGAGTGCAAGCGGCGGTCCCGGCGGGAGCTGCGCTGCGCAGGAATCATATTCCTTTCTGAAAAGCGCGAGAAACGCCTCGTCGCCCAGTTCCTGCCTGACATGGCGGAGCCGGGCCTTATGCCTGTTTGTCCGATTGCCCCGGGTGTGGAAGATGCGCAGGGCCGCCAGCGCAAGCGCGGGGATATCTTCGGGCCTGACGCGGACAGCAAGCACGATCCCGGTTTCAGGACGGGCGCCAAGAGATCCCGCACCAATGAGCGTGACGGATACCTGAGCGTCGCGTACCTGCGCGACAAACCCGAGATCATTGATATAGGGCTGTGCGCAGCCGCGAGCGCAGCCAGAAAAGCTGATTTTGAATTTCCGCGGCAGGCTGTAGACGCCTTTGAACGCCTCAAGCGTTTGCCTGACTGCGTCGGCAGCAGCGCTGAAGTCGACGCTTTCCGGGCACAGTCCGTTGCCGGGACAGAGCGTGATATTGCGCAGGGTGTCGCCGCAGGCGCCAAGGCCGGTGAAGCCGGATGCGGCCAGGTCGCGCTGCAGTTCAGGCAGGCGCTCAGAGGTGATATTGTGAAATTCAATGCACTGGCGTGTTGTCAGAAGCAGCGGCGTACCGCGGGTGTGCGCGCGCGCAAGGCCGGCAAGAGTCTGCCAGCCGCGGGCATCAAGCGCGCCGCCCTGAATTTTTATTCTTTGCATCCACAGGCCTTTCCGGCGCTGGGCATAGACGCCGCTGAGCCTCAGCAGGCGGGTATCAGCGTACGCTGCCGCACAGGGAAATGCCGGTTCAGGATGCGCGGATGTATCTTCATTTGGAGCCGTCAATGCCTGTTCGGGGGCGTTCATCCCGCCGGGCATTACCCGGTTGGGGATGGAGCACTGGTTGATCAGTCTGCCCTGTGAATCGTGCATTTTCCAGACGATGTGATCTGGCCTGATGCGGGCTGAGAGGCGGTGGTGCGCTTCCGAAATCTGAAAGGGGAGTTCGATACTGAGCGCCTCTTTCGGGCAGGCCTTGACACAGGCAAAACAGTCCCAGCACTCGGCAGGCTCTCTCAGGCAGGCCTTGCCGCTGGTGCGGTAGAAAAGATCGCCGGGACAGATCTCTTCGCAGAAACCCTCGGTGCGTTTGCCGCAGCCGTTGCAGCTTTCAAGGTCGATGCGTACGGTCATTCAGGCGTCCTCAAGCGGCTCGTTTGTGTAGGGCGGTGCGGTGCCGCGTTTGCAGACCGTAATACGTCCGCCTTGCATGCGCGAATTGATAAAGGCCTTGAACTCAAGGTCATTGCGCAGCGGGTAGTCAAGCCGGGTCTGGTAGCAGGGCCAGCGTGTTTCGCGCCGGGCCAGCAGATGCTCGACCAGCACGCGCGCGAGCAGGATGCGGTCGGAGGTGTCGTGCGTGCGCATCAGGTCGTGGGGGGTGGCGGCCGACATGGCGCGGCTGCGCTGCTCGAGCTCTTCAAGATAGGACCGCGCCAGCAGCAGCTTGTCGCGGCTGGTTTCGTAGTTCTGCGTGCTGCCGCCGGCGTATTCCTCCATGATCTTCTGCAGGCGTTCCTCTACGTCGGTGCATGCCAGGCTGCTGTCGACCTGCAGGGGGAGGCTGGCCTCCTGCAGGGCTGATTCGATATCAGCGGCTGCGGCTGTGCGTGCGCCGGCGTCCTCGCAGGAGAGAAAATGCTCCACAGCCATCTGCGCCTCGGCGAAGCAGCCGGTGATGTATTTTTTCGGGGCACCGCCGGCGGCGTCGCCGGCAGCATACAGTCCGGACACGGTCGTGCGGCGGTCCTTGTCGATCCAGAATCCGGCCATGCCGTGACCGCCGTTGATGCACGGCTCCGAGCCGCATATCTCCACGCGGCGCAGGGGGCGTGCAATATCCTTGAGCAGGTGCAGCACGATCGACGGCGCCATGTTGAGATAGCTTTCAATCAGCAGGTCGTAGCCGCCCCGGTCAAGGCCGCTGATATCGACATAGCAGGGGCCGCTGCCCTGCTTGTGCTCCTGAATGGTGAAGAGCAAACGCTCGCAGGTGGTGAGCTTCCTGCCCAGCATATCCTCCTTCTGCCGTGTATAGTCCGCGCCTCTGGCATTGCATTGCCGCATGCCGGTTCCAAGCATCAGCGTTCCGGTCGGTGCGATCACGTCCTTGGTGCGCAGGGCAACAAAGCGCATTTCAAACGAGGTCATCTCGGCGCCGCTTCTCAGCCCCATGGCAAGACCCGCGCCCGCATTGTAGGGGCAGTACCAGGTTTTGGTGCGGGCAAGCCCCGGGTTGGACGGCCGGTAAATGCCGGTTGCGCCGCCGGTGCAGATCATAACTGCGCGGGCGGTGATCACGCTGTATGCGTTGGCGCGCATCTGATATAGAAGCGCTCCGCACACCTCGCCGTGCGCGTTATGCAGCAGGCGCACGGCCGGGCTGCGGTTCAATGCGGTCACGCCGGAGCTCACCACCGCGTCAGCCAGAAGCGGCTTCAGCTGCTCGCCGTGCATGAGAATCGAGCGTGGCGAGCGCGACAGGAACTCTCCCTTCGGCGTGCGCGGGAACGGCACGCCGAGGCGCTCGATTTCAGCTGTCATGCTGTTCAGCCGACTGCCGATTGAGAGCACCAGATCGTCGCGGACGACATCGTAGTTGTCGTGCCTGACATAGCCGAGGTAGTCTTCCGGCGTTCCCGAAACGAGGTGGGCGTTGACCGCGTTCAGGCCCATGGCCAGGCAGCCGGAGCGCCTGATGTGGGCTTTTTCAGCTATGGTCACCGAGAGGGACGGCGCGGCGCGTTTGGCGAACAGGGCAGCCATGCAGCCGGCAGTTCCGCCGCCGATGATGAGCAGGTCGGTTGATAGGCGCTGCACATTCAGTGGATTCATATCTTTATCACAGGGCGAACAAGGCCGTGCTGAGGTAGCGCTCGGCCGTGTCGGGCAGCAGGGTGATGATCAGTTTGTCCTGATATTCGCTGCGTGCGGCTGCCAGCAGCGCGGCGTGGACGGCGGCACCCGAGGAGATACCTGCCAGAATGCCCTCGCATTTGAGCAGCCGGCGTGTCATGGCGAACGCTTCGGCATCGCGTACGGTAATGATGTCATCTATCAAATCGCGCCGCAGTATCTGCGGAACAAATCCGGCGCCGATTCCCTGGATCATGTGCGCTCCGGCCGTCCGGCCGGACAAGACGGCGCTTGTCTCAGGCTCAACCGCTATCACGCGGACAGCGGGTTTACGCTCTTTCAGGGCTTCGGCCACGCCGGTAATGGTGCCGCCCGTGCCTACGCCGATCACAACGGCGTCGACCAGGCCGTCGGTATCATCCCAGATTTCCTGTGCGGTCGTGACGCGGTGCACGGCCGGGTTGGCCCCGTTGCAAAACTGCATCGGTATGAACGCGGTTTTGATCGCGGCCGCCAGGGCATGGGCCTTGTCAATGGCGCCCTGCATGCCCTTTTCGCTTTCCGTGAGGATTACCGTTGCGCCCAGGGCCTGCAGCAGCATGCGTCGTTCAGCGGTCATTTCCTCGGGCATGGTCAGGATCAGGGGGTAGCCCTTGATCGCCGCGATCCATGCGAGCGCTATGCCGGTATTGCCGCTGGTGGGCTCGATAATGGTCATGCCGGGCGTGAGCGCACCGCGCTTTTCGGCATCATCGAGCATGCTGAGGCCGATGCGGTCCTTGACGCTCCCGCCGGGGTTGAAGGCCTCAAGCTTGGCGGCAACGCGGGCCGGTGTCAGCCGGCTCAGCCAGACCATGGGCGTGCGGCCGACCAGATCGATCATGGAACCGGCGATGCGCATGCCTAAAACTGGATTTCAAGGGCGTTAAAGGGGCACACGCCGATGCACAGCTCGCAGGCGATGCAGCGGTCCCTGTCAAACGAGACTTCCCAGGTCTCGCGGTCGACCGACATGGCGCCTGACGGACACGCGGGGATGCAGGCCGTGCAGTGCGTGCATTTTTCGCTTTGCCATTTGATGTCGCGAGACAGCGGCTCCACGCTGATGCCGAGGTTTTTGAGGTAATCGATACCCTCCTCGACCGATTTTTTGGGGCCCGAAAGCTCAAGCACCATGCGTCCCTCTTCATTGGGAGTCACATTGGCCCGCAGGATGTTGAGCATGAGATCGTATTCCTTGACCAGATGCGTGGTTATCGGCTGCCCGACAAGCCTTGATGGAAAGGTTAAAACAATCCGTTTGTTAGTCATGCCACGGTCTCCTTATCCGGCCGCAAAGCGCGGAGGGTTATTTTTTCTTTTTGAAGGGCCGCTCGTTGAGCAGCTTGCATTTGACGCCCGAATCAGCCGACGGCAGCGGGGCAACCGAATCCGAGAGCAGGAATTTTCCGCCCTGAATCCAGGCTTTGAGCTCGGCGGCGATTTCGCGCGCGCACTTGTAGCTCGATATGCCGCCGGTTGGCACCTTTTTACCCTGCACGGTTATCGAGCCGGTCTTGAGTTCGGCGTAGGTCACCTCGCCCAGGCTGCCCGGAATGATCTGGGGGTAGCCTTCGCTGTAGTCAACGATCTGGGCCACGATCTGGTCATCGCGGACGGCCGTGCAGGCGGCGATTTCTTCATTCAGCAGCGGAATGGGTATGCCGATGCCCACGGTGAGCGTGACCCCGTAGCCCGTAAAGCTCGCTCCCTTGAGCCACTGGCTGTTCATCTGTTTCAAATCGCCGATCACGGCAAGGGTGCCGGCGGGAAAACGCGGAACGCCGTTTTCAAGGCGCGCTACGCCGGGGTTGTGCTGGGTGCCCTGCCAGGCAATGTAGCCCACGCCGCCGCCCAGGAAAATCCGCGTGCCGATGCCGATGGTTTTGTAGAGCGGATCGTTCATGAGCGGCGAGAGCTGGCCGGCGCTGCAGTAGTTGGCGTTGCCGATGCGCGGCCGCAGTGTGCCCATGTAGGTATAGATGATCTTGTCCGACAGGTTCACCGCCACGTTGTAATTCTGGTAGCAGTTGCGCGGATTGAACAGGACCGCCTCGTTCATGTCCTTGAGCTCAATGAGCGTATCAAGTGATTTACGCGGGTAGCAGTCCGTGCCGTATGCCTCGGCCTGCAGCCGCACGCTTTTGCCGGCCACGAGCTCTTCAATCACATGCGCCCCGCCGTAGCGGAATTCGCCCGGGTAGACGCTGTTGCGGGGATCATGGTCGGCCATGGCGGTTGCGCCAAGCAAAATATCAACGGCCGCATAGCCGGTGTAGCAGGGAATATCGTTGAGCGTGCAGGTGCCGCCGCCGATCTTGATGCGCGGTTTTGAATGACCGATGTTGAAGTAGGCGCCCGATGAGCACATCGGCCCGAACGTGCCGGTGGTGACGACATCAACTTCGCGCGCGGCTTTTTTCAGCCCTTTTTCCGCGACGATGTCGATGATTTCTTCTGCCGTTACGACCACGGCTTTGCCGGTGCGTATTTTTTCATTTATTTCCTGTATGGTTTTCAAAGCCTGTGTACCTCCCCGGAAAAGTGTGTGCCGGCACCGGTGTGCCGGTGTATACCATTATTGAAAAAGCCAGGTTGTCAGATAGCGCTCGCCCGTATCGCACAGGATAACCACGATCAGTTTGTCCTGCATCTCAGGCCTGCGGGCGACTTCAACGGCCGCGTGCATGGCAGCGCCGGCGGATATACCGACCAGCAGACCCTCCTCCCGGGCAAGCCGCCGGGCCATCTGTCCGGCATCGCTGCCGGAAACCTGGATTATTTCGTCGATACAGCCGCGGTTTAAAACCTCGGGAACGAAGCCCGCGCCGATGCCCTGTATTTTGTGCGGGCCCGGTTTGCCGCCGGACAGGACCGGTGATTCGACCGGCTCGACCGCTATGGCCTGAAAAGAGGGCTTGCGTTTTTTGATCACGTCGGCAATGCCGGTAATGGTGCCGCCCGTGCCCACGCCGGCCACCAGGATGTCGATTTCTCCTGCGGTGTCGTTCCAGATTTCCTCGGCGGTTGTCAGCCGGTGGATTTCCGGGTTGGCAGGGTTTTTAAACTGCTGCAGCATGAGATAGCGCCTATCCTGCGCGCAAAGCTCCTCGGCGCGGCGCACGGCGCCGCTCATGCCTTCGCTTCCCGGGGTCAGGATGATTTCGGCGCCGAATACACTCAACAGCTGGCGGCGTTCAATGCTCATGGTGTCGGGCATGGTGATGACGAGGCGGTAGCCGCGCGCTGCGCAGACAAAGGCAAGTCCTATGCCGGGGTTGCCGCTGGTGGGCTCGATCAGGACGGTGTCGGGTTTGATAAGGCCCTGCTTCTCGGCGGTATCGATCATGTTGACGCCGATGCGGTCTTTTACGCTGCCGCAGGGGTTGAAATATTCGAGCTTGCCGGCGATGCGCGCCCGTGCGCCCGTGCACACGCGGTTGATGTATACAAGGGGCGTGTTGCCGACCAGTCCGGTGATGTCAGAGGCGATTTTTTTCTCGGGCATGACGGTGCCTTTCACAAGAACATATGCGCGTTGACGGCAGGCATGTCAAATCGCATACGTGCCGGGAGTTGCCGACTTTTTCTCCTGGTTTTCAATCAGGGTCTGCAGCGTGGTGCTGCGCAGTACATCCTCAATGGATTGTCGGACCCTGATCCACACATCGCGCGCGCTGCAGGTGCATGTTTTTTTGCAGTAGTCAGGGTCGTCAATGCATTCAACCGGGGCAAGCGATCCTTCGACAGCCTCGATTATTTCGCAGAGTGTAATTTTTGCGGGCGGGCGCGTGAGCGAGTATCCGCCGCCTTTGCCGCGCACGTTTTTTACCAGGCCTGCCTTGCGCAGGCTGGAGAGGATATGGTCGAGGTATTTCAGCGAGATGCCCTGCCGCGTCGATATGTCCTTGAGCAGGGTTGATCCGCTGTCCCGGTACAGCGCAATATCAATCATTGCCCGGGTTCCGTATCGTCCTTTTGTTGAGAGTTTCATACTATTCTTTCAAGTAAGTTGGTAGATAACTAGAATTGTAGATGAATGGCGACCCGCTGTCAACCGGTTTATACAAAAAAAGTACGAAAAAAGCGCTCAGGCGAGAAAACAGCGGTCAAAGTCCTTCCAGACCGGTTCAAGGCCCTTGCGGTCGAGCATGGCGGCGACTTCTGCGGCGTTGCGGCAATCGTCGACCGCAAACTGCTCAAGAGCTTTTTCGGCAATTGAATAACCGCCGGGGTTGGTTCGCGAGCCGGCGCTCATGCGCGTGATGCCGAGCCCTGCCATGCCGTCCCGGAACTGCTGGCTTTCACGGGTTGAAAGAACCAGTTCGGCATCGGGCAGTACCAGGCGCAGGGCGAAAACAGCCTGGGCGAGCTGGCGGTCGGTCACGGTTTCGGAGGGAACAAAATTGCCGGCAGCCTGCCGTATGCGCGGGAATGAAATTGAAATGCGCGCCTGCCAGAAGGTTTTCATCAGATAGCCGGCGTGCAGGGCCAGCAGGGCGAGATCCGTGCGGTGATCGCTGAGGCCAAGCAGGGCGCCGATTCCGAGTTCGCGCAGCCCTGCCCGGGCAGCGCGCTCAGGCGTTGCCAGACGGTAGCTGAAATCAGCCTTGGGGCCGTTGTGCAGTGCGGCATAGCGCGCGCGGTCATAGGTTTCCTGGTATACTGCAATGCCGGTAATGCCGCTTGCGGCCAGCACGTCGTAGTCGGCCGTCTCCATGGGATAAACCTCGATGGACAGGCCGGCGAAAGTTTCGCGCAGCTGGCGTGCGATGCCGGAGATGAATGCGACCGGCACAAAGCCGCGGTGCTCGCCTGAGACCAGGAGCAGGTGGCGGAATCCCTGGCGGTGCAGCACATCGGCTTCAGCGAGCACCTGTTCAAGGCTCAGGGTTGTGCGCGGCGTGTCATTGCGCATGTTAAAACCGCAGTAGGCGCAGGCGTTCACGCATTCATTCGAAATGTACAGGGGTGCATACAGCCGGACGGCTTTGCCGAAGCGCAGCGTGGTGAGCTGCCGGGAGCGCGCAGCCATGGTTTCAAGAAATTCAGCGGCAGCCGGCGAAATCAGCGTCGGGAAATCATCGGGCGTGCAGTGAGCCTTTCGCAGGACATGCGCGACATCTGCGGCGCATGCGCCATAGATACGTGCGTGGAGGCGGTCTTGTTCAACCGTGTCGAGGATAGTTTCGAACATGGCATGCCCGGATACGAATCACAGGCCCTGCAGGCGCTACAAGGTCAGGCCGCGGGGCTAAGGGTGCATGGTTTATTCCAGAAAGCCGGTCAGGGGGCTCGATGCCGCAGCGCGGGCCTGTTGCTCTATCGGCCCGGCCGCCATGCCTTTTACAGCCGCCTCGACTGCCAGCCGGAACGCTTCAGCCATCAGTACGGGATCAGCGGCAACCGCAATTGCCGTGTTCACCAGTACGGCATCGGCCCCGAGTTCGATCGCCTGGGCCGCGTGGGACGGCAGGCCGAGGCCCGCGTCGACCACGACAGGCACGCAGGCCTGCTCGATGATGATACGCAGGAATTCTTCGGTTTTAATGCCGCGCGCTGATCCGATCGGAGATCCGAGCGGCATGATCGCGGCGCAGCCGATATCCTCGAGCCGGCGCGCCAGCGTGGGGTCGGCATGAATGTACGGCAGCACGGTGAAGCCCTCTTTGACGAGCACTTCAGCGGCCTTGAGGGTTTCAGCCGGATCGGGCAGCAGGTAAACCGGATCGGGCGTGACCTCGAGCTTGATCCAGTCAAGGCCTGATGCCGCGCGCGCAAGCCGGGCCAGCCGCAGGGCCTCGTCAGCATCACGGGCGCCCGATGTGTTGGGCATGACAAGATACGTGTCAAAATCAATGGCGGCCATGGTCGGGTCCGGTTCGGTCAGACTGACGCGGCGAAGCGCGACCGTTACCAGTTCGGTGCCGCTGGCCTTAAGCGAGCTGCGCAGTATATCAGGAGACGGGTACTTTCCGGTGCCGACGAAAAGCCGGGATGCGAATTTCCGGCCGGCGATAACAAGGTCTTTCACATCAGCCACCTCCGACAAATGATACGATTTCAAGCCGGTCGCCGTCGCGAACCGCGGTTTCCGCAAAAAGACGCTGTTCTATGACCGCGCCGTTGAGCTCAACGGCCGTGCGCCCGGCCGGAACAGCAAGCCGTTCGAGCAGGAGTGCTACGTTTGCGGCCGGCTGCGCTACGGTACGCTCTTCTCCGTTGATGATACATTTCATATCTTCTCACCCAGTATAAGCTGCAGGACAACATGGGCCTGCATGGATGCCGCAATGCCGACGCGCGGAGCGAACAGGCCCGCTCCGGAAGCGGTGTCGCTCTGCTGATCGCCGACTATGTAGAGTTTGTCAGAGACAGTGCGCACGGTGATTGAGCGGGCCGGACCGCAGCCGGCAATACCTGAGGCGGCGACAACGATGCACCCGGGCAGCTGCAGCCGCAGGGCTGTAACAAGTTCAGCCTTGTTCTCGGCTGCATCGAAGCATTCACACACTATAGCACATGTGCCGAAAATACGCACGCAATTGTCGGGCGTAATGCGATCCGGCAGGGCAATGACGTCGACAAAGGGGCAGCATTCCCGCAGATTGTCCGCAAGCGCTGCGGCCTTGGGCTGTCCCAGCTGGCCGAGCCGGAAGCGCTGCCGGTTCAGGTTGGAAGGCTCTATGATGTCAAAATCAGCGATGACCAGCCTGCCGATACCGGATCGCGCAAGGGTTTCCGCCACGACGGAACCAAGCCCGCCCGCGCCTGCAATGCCGACACAGGCGCCGCGGAGCTTTTCCGAGGCCTCATGCGGCTGGCGCGCGAGAACCAGGCTGCGCAGATCCACGCCCGTAAAGCCGCTCCGGCGCTCATAGAGATACAGGCGGTCATTGTTGCGCAGGATGGTTTCAGGCGCCGGATCAGTAATCGTGTTGAGAATGGAGGCGGTTGCCTCGGGGAAAAAGCGCGCGCGCGCCTGCGCGAGCGTTGTGCCGCCGCTTATCGTGTGCGGGGTGTCATTGATGAATATCTGCAGATGTGCGGTTGCCATCAGTGGTGCCTGGTGTGAAAAACATGCTGATTCCTCCGACCGAAAATTCAGCATCGAGCTGGGCGCGCAGTTCGTCGATGCGCGCAGGCGTCAGGCCGCCAAGCAGCACGATGCGCTTTCCGTAGCGGTGCGTCAGCATGCGCAGAGCGCCGGTTTCAATCAGGGGGCGCATGTCGCCGGGTTTTGAAAAGGGCCGGCAGACCGGAGATATAAACACATAGTCGGCCCCGCTGTCAAGCAGGGCGCAGGCCTGCTCGGGGTTGTGGCAGGATGCCGTCTGCACAAGGCCCGGAACATCAAGCGGTTCAAAGCGTTGCGCAGACCGTGTATGAGCGGCGCACTGTGAGCCGTATGCGGGCCGGTACAGACCCCGTGGAATGATCGGCATGATTTCGTGCCGCCGGATAAGCGGGATAAGGCGTCCTAATTCAGGCTGCAGCGCGTCTGCACGCAGGTAGAGGTGGCTGATGCCCTGGTGCTGAAGAGCGGGCAGGCGCAATTTGATCTGAGCGGCGCTCGTATCGTCAGGGGTAATGGCGAAGTATGTCATTGACGGGGTCTATTCCCGGGCAGCTTGAATATCCTCAGCTCATGGATTCCGTTTGCATCGATTTCCCGGGCATTTTTGATGAAAGGGTAATCCTCCGGGGATTTCTGCCAGAGGATGAAGTAATCGATGTTGCATCGCTGCAGTTCGTCCGCAAGTTTATCGGCGGGAATTTTGTCGGCAGTTCCGTAGAGTTGGGCCTTCAGGTGGAACGTCAGGAACAATGATTCGAACCAGTTAGTGTCGAACACAATCTTTGAGCCCGGCTCAATGACGGTTTTCAGCTTGCAGCCGCGTTCGGCGTGCTCGCGGCCGGTATTAATATTTTTGTAGACGGCAATAGAGGGCATGACCGTGAAAGAGAGACAGAGAATCAGCAGGGATGCATTGAAAAACAGTCGATTTTTAAAAAATCGTTTGCCGGTCAGCCGGCTCAGACTCATAATGCTCATGGGTACGAGCAGGAAAAACAAGGGCCACAGGTAGCGCTCTTCAGAGATTAAAAGACAATAGCCTCCGGCATATATGGCGCATGTTCCCGCTATATATGCCGTAATTTTATCAGGGCCTGAAAAAAGCCTGCGTTTCAATGCTGCGCCTGAAGACCAAAGACACAGGAAGAAAGCAACTGGTGAAAACATAAAGAAAGCCCGGACGGTTGTACGAATGTTCCAAAGGATAACAAGAAGCCAGTATTTGAAATCAGCGCGTGACAGGAAGGGACTCCAGTGCCTCTGTGTGAATGCGGCCTGAGGATCCTCCCAGATACTGACGGCCGTTTTGTTGGGCGGTTCGACAAGATGGTCAGGGCCCTCCCATCGGTACGGGCTTATGGCTGACATGATGACGGAACCTTGGTTTGATGATGTGGCTTTGCCGTATTTTATGCTGATAACGCCTGACCAGCCGGCGCAGATGACCAGGAAAATGACCATGCCGGAAAGAAAGTTCGCAGCAATTATTTTTCGGCCCGGGCCGGTGTCGTTGAAAAAATACCAGCAGTTGACAATCGGGAAATGGCACAGGAAAAAAAGCAGGCTGTAGCTCTTTGTCAGATATGCGATCCCGCCGACAAGGCCGCATGTAATTCCGCAGCGAACGCTTCGGTTATACGATGGCGTGAGCACACAGCAATGATATACAAGGAGCACGGCTGAGAGCAGCAGGTCCGGCGTGATGATTGTATAGGCGAAATACACGATTCCCGGTATGATGCTCATCTGGCACAGCAGTGTGTGCCGCCTGCTGAAACCGGCCTGCAGGCAGAATGCCCCCATGGCGAGTACTGTCGCGACGCCGATTACAAGATTGACGAGTTTTGCTGTCAGCAGCGGATCAATTCCGGTGATGAGAACAGGGGCCATGATCCATGATATGAGCGGGTATGCGTGGCCGTTGACGGCATCAAACCATTCGGCCCGGGCGTATTTCTGGGCGATGGAAATATAGGTTATGGCATCCTGGTTTATCTGGTGGCGGTACAATGGCAGCAGCATAGCGCCCAGAACGGCTAGAATGAGCGCCGGGGCGTAGAGCCGGAGATGGTCTGCGGAAGCGGTTTTCATGATGCGGGAGTGCTGTACATCATTATAAGCGGTGACCGGTATGAAACATCAAGGGCGGTGATTGTCCTGCCGGTGTGCGCGGTCAATTGAAATGTTGCGTATAAGCTCGGTTATGATCGCCTGCTGTTTTTTTTGTTTTATGTACAGCATGCCCACCAGGATGAGCAGGAATGCATGCGCAAGATAAAAGATAAGATCGACGCCGCGCCCGACCCCCAGAAGCCAGGCTGCGCGATGCGCCAGCGGTGGAAACAGGATAAACACAAAAAGCACCAAACCGATCGCCAGCACCAGAAGTCTGCCGGCCATGTGGTGGCTGAAGTATTTGCAGAAAATCACTGCGGCGACGCACAGCAGAACAAATAAAACCGCCTGAATAACCATCATCGTAAAAACCTGCCCAGAATGAAATCAAAGAGAATGTTGATCGAGTTGAAAATCGACTGCCCCTTGGTGCGGGAGTACTGTGTATAGACGATGCGCACAGGAATTTCAATATACGACAGCTTTGCACGCGCAATGGCGTGAATGATTTCCGATGCATGCGCCATGCCGTTTTCATGAATGGTGATGCGCTGTGCGGCTGCTCGGCTAAAGGCCCGGAACCCGTTGTGCGTGTCGGTAAGCCGTATGCCGCTGACGATGATCGTGAAGAGCGTTGCAAGGCGCAGCAGGATTCGTTTGAGGGGTGGAATCTCGCGGATATGTTCTTTGTTGAGAAAACGCGAACCCAGTGCCACATCGGCTCTGCCTTCGAGAACCGGCTGGACCAGGCGCGTGATATCGCGGTGATTATGCTGGCCGTCAGCGTCAAAGTGTACGATGATCTCCGCGCCTTGACAAAGCGCGTAGGTCATGCCGGTCTGCAGGGCGGCGCCCTGACCGAGGTTCATAATATGCTGAATGCACGTAACCGGCAGGCACTGCAGCTGTGAGCCGGTGTTATCCGTTGATCCGTCATCAACGACCACCACGCGGTAGCCGCAGTCCAGAAGGGGGCGCAGCGTCTGCTGAATCACCGCTGCTTCGTTGTAGGACGGAACTATGATAAATATTTTTTCTGGGTCCATGCGGGCAGTCCGTGCGCCTTCTGTGCGCGGGGTTTGTTTAGAGCAGGTACGGTCATATGGATTGTCAAACTCTACTATGTATGCGGTGAAATATCAAATGGTATGTTGTCTGCTGATTTTAAAAATCTTGCCATTTACCCATATGCATTGTATGGTTTCGCCACGGGACCGAACCCGGGCCGGCCGGCGCAGGCAGGGCGTGTACGTCTCCACAGCAGGGCGTGTATATGGAAAAAAAACCGGTTGTACTGATTAACAGCCCTTCACTGGCTGCCAAGGAAAAACACTACGAGCGGCCGCGTTATCCCCGGCTTTCACTAGCCTATCTCGCGGGTTATCTCCGGTCACAGGGCATTGACTGCCTGGCACTTGATGCAAAGTATGAAGGCACGGCACTTCAGGAGCTGATCCAGCAGGTCGATCGCGTTCAACCGGAGATTGTCGGCTTGACAGCGATGACTCCAGAAATCAATGAAACCGTTGAGACCGCAGAGGCTTTAAAAAAAGCATTCCCGGGCGTGAGGCTTGTTATCGGGGGGCCGCATGTTACCGCCCTGCCGGAGGAGACCCTTGGCGAGTTCCCTGTTTTCGATTGCGGCGTCATCGGTGAGGGCGAGCTGGCAATGGCTCAGCTGGCGCGCGGCGGGGATGATGTGCAGACTATTCCGGGCATAGTGTATCGTCGTTCCGGTTCCGTGTGCGTAACCGATTCGGCGCAACCGGTGCTCGACCTTGATGCAATTACCCACCCCGCATGGGATCTGTTTTCGCCATCAAAAGTATATCCCATCATTGCCACCCGGGGCTGCCCGTTTAACTGTAATTTCTGCATGCGGGTCAGCGGGAAAAAAGTCCGCTGGCGCAGCCCCGGGCATATTGTGGCGGAGATCGAAAACCTTATCGACAGCTACAGCGTTGAGCGGATTGTTTTTCACGATGAGACCTTCGGCCTTGACAAGCAGTGGGCACACCGGCTGCTCGACCTGATGATTGCGAAAAAGTTTCCTGAAAAAATAACCTGGGAGGCCACGACCAGGGTTGATATTGCCGATTTTGATTTGTACTGCAAGATGAAAGAAGCCGGCTGCGCCTGGCTGGCATTCGGCATTGAAAGCGGAAATCCTGAAATTTTGAAAAACACACGCAAGGGCATTACGCTTGAGCAGGCCGAACATGCCGTGCGCCTGGCGCGCAAGGCGAAGCTTTCCCTGGGAAGCCTGTTCATTATCGGCCATCCCAATGAGACCCGTCAGACGATTGAGGACACAATCGCCTTTGCGGCGCGCCTGCCTACCGAGACGGTGTCGTGCGGTCTGATGGTGCCCTATCCGGGAACCGAGGTTGCCGGGATCGTCAAGCGGGGTGAGGGCAATTACCGCGTGCTCTCGCATGACTGGCGTGACTTTAACAAGCAGGTCGGCAATGTGCTTGAATTTCAGGGCATTCCGCGCAAGGATCTCGAGTTTTATCAGCTCAAGCTCTATCTTTCGTTTTACCTGCGCTATTTCAGGTGGAGAAAAATAAAGGCGATCGTTGAGATCATTGGCGTCAAAGCTCTTTTTGCCGGAGCGTTTCTCATAATTCGGCAGGCACTAGTTAAATTCTGGAAGGGCGGCAGTACTGTAAACACACAGCCGCAGCAATGAAAACACTCAACAGCTCTACGCACTCTATCCGCTGCATGGTATGACGTTTTTTAGGGTTGTTACCGCATGAATGCCTCCCGCCCCCGCTATGCGTACTTTATTTTAACTGCTGTTTTGCTTGTCCGGACAGCACCGATTATAGGCGGATTCCTGCTCAAGGGTGACGGTTTTTTATTTACTACAGGCGAGAGTGATCCGCTGATTTATCTTTGGGGCGCACGCTCAATACTCTCGAGCGGTGTCAACGAGTTCCACTTTTTCCCCCCGGTTAATTTTTTGTTTATAGCCGGGCTTCTCTATCTCGGCGGCGGCTCGGTTGTTGTACCCAGCCTGGCAACAGCCTTGATCGGCTGGCTTTCTGTCGCGGCTCTTTATTTGCTGGCGCGCGAGATATTTGATGAAAGGACTGCTGTCATTGCTTCGCTGCTGGCCGGGTTTTATCCGAATTTTATTTTCTATGGGATGAGCCTGTATCCTGAAACATTAACAATTTTCTTTATAACCTGTTCGTTTCTTCTTCTGGTTAAGTATTACACGACACACCGCATGCTCTTTCTTATCTGCGCGGGGGTTGTATGGGGGCTGGCATCACAGGCACGGGGCGGGCTGCATCTGTTCTCCTTCGGGATTGCTGCCGCCATCGTTTGGCAGCGCAGGGGCAGCGGATGGTCAGAGACCCTGAAATCGGCCTGTCTTATGCTTGCGGCCATATACTGCACCATATCCGCTGTTGGCTTTATGGCAGCCCCTTTTTACGGGGGAATATCGCTGAATTCGAAGAGCGGCATGGGGTCGGCACTGCATGGCGCCAACCGATTAATGAATTGCAACCCGGATTACGGTCATGTAAGGGGATCGCTTTTGTACGAGATCAATCTTGCCCACGATGAATGGCCCGCCGGCGTTCAGGTGTACAGCGATGATTTGATGCAAAAGAATTCGCTGAAAATCCTGGCCGACTTCTGGGCCTTCGTCATGCAGGAACCTCGTGCTTATATGAAAAGCGGCATCGAGCGATTGAGTTTCATGTGGTCACCCAATCAGCTCATCATTAAATACATTAAGCAGAATCTCTATTACCGCTCAGCGCCGGTCTCCGACGCGCTTTGTCTGCTTTTAAGCATGCTGTTTGCTGCCGTGCTCTGCGCGGGCTGTGCAGGATGCTTTCTTTCGAAAGATTTCTTTCGGCCCCTTTTTGCTCTGTTTGTCCTGTTTTACTGCCTGCTTATTTTTTTCACGGTTGGTAATGCGAAGCTGAGGCTTCCACTGATGCCCTTTTTTATGATGTACGCAGCTTTGTTCTGTTCGATGGCTGCCGGTTGTGCTGTCCGATTCACCCGGTACACGGCTATACCGGTTAGTGTCCTGTGCTGCGTCATAGCCTTCAACGCCGTTTATCGTTATCAGGATATCGCGATTTCTCCGGGAGAATTCAACGTGCGCCAGGTGGAACTGTCCGCCGAGCTTGGCTTTTCGAAAACAGCGCTGTTTTTGCTTGAAAAAAAACGGTCTTTCCCACATTATACGGAGCAGCAGCGGGCGCGTTTGAAAAAAATCGAACGCACCCTGCATGAAAGGAATCAGGGATGATCAAGGCGGCTATTGTCGGCGTCGGCAGGTGGGGCCCGAATATCTTGCGCAATTTTGTTTCCATGGACGGCGTCCAGGTGGTCAGGGTCTGCGACCTCGATGAGGAACGCCTTGCGGCTATACGTAAGAAGTTTCCCGCTATCGACACCACCACACGGCCCGAGCATGTTACCGGGGACTCACGTATTGACTGTACGGTGATTTGTACTCCCGTTGCGTCGCATTACGCTCTTGCAGAACAGGCGCTTAAAACGGGCCAGCACGTTTTTGTCGAAAAGCCGCTGGCAGCTTCCGCAGCAGAGTGCAGCAAGCTTATCGCGCTTGCTGAAGAACGCCAGAGGATAGCATTTGTCGGCCATACGTTTAAATATAATGCAGGCATTCGGGCTGCAAAAAGTTATATAGAAAGCGGCGAACTGGGCGATATTTATCTCATCGATGCCAACCGTACAAACCTGGGGCCGGTGCGTTATGACGTGAATGCCCTGTGGGATCTGGCCTCGCATGACATCTCCATTTTTTCATACTGGCTGGGCGGGGAGCCCTGCAGCGTTTCAGCCCACGGTGGCTGCTATCTGAACAGGAGTATTGAAGACGTGGTATATGCCACCTTCACGTATGCAGGCGGTGTTATCGCACATGTCCATGCCAGCTGGCTGAACCCGAGAAAAATAAGAGAAATTACGGTGGTCGGCAGCAAGAAGATGCTGGTCTGGAACGATATGAATTTATCCGAGCCGATCAGGATCTACAACAAAGGCATCGACAAGGGGGATATCTATTCCGACACGTTTGACAGTTTTCGGCTTTCAATACGGGAGGGTGAGGTCATGATTCCCTCCATTCAGTTAAATGAGCCCCTGCTGACCGAATGCATTCATTTTATTGACTGTGTTCGCACAGGCCGGCAACCGCTAACAGACGGCTGCGACGGCCTAAATGTTGTGCGGGCCCTTGAAGCCGCCACGGATTCAATGCGCCGGAACAGCGTCCGCGTGCCGATTGCGTGACCGGCCCGCGGCCCGGAACACTGTCCGCAAAAGGATTTGGCATGATACCGTTCGTCGATTTAAAAACGCAGTTTCAGGAACACCGAGATGAATTCCTGCAGGCTATTGAACAGGTCCTGCAGTCGGCTGCTTTTATTCTCGGCCCCGACGTCAGCCGGTTCGAGAAGGAGTTCGCCGACTACGCCGGATCGCGTTTTGCGGTTGGCGTTGCGTCAGGTACGGACGCCCTGCACCTGGCGCTGCGTGCTGCCGGAATCAAAGCAGGCGATGAGGTTATAACCGCTACGAACACGTTTTACGCCACAACAGCGGCCATTGAGCTTAGCGGCGCACGGCCGGTACTGGTGGACTGTAATCCGGACACCTATCTTATAGATGCCGCTGCGATTGAGCGTGCTGTGACACCGCGCACAAAGGCCATTATTCCGGTGCATCTTTACGGGCAGGTCGTGCCCATGGATGAAATCCGTCTCCTTGCTGAACAGCACGGACTGATCATCATTGAGGATGCCTGCCAGGCGCACGGTGCCCGCTACAAAGGACAGGTGGCCGGAACGTTCGGAACCGCAGCCGCATTCAGTTTTTATCCGGGGAAGAACCTGGGAGCATTCGGGGACGGCGGCGCTGTTACAACCGACGATGAGGATATCTACGCCAGGTTGATCGCCCTTCGCAACTACGGCTCTCCTCAAAAGTACCTGCATCCCACCTTCGGAATGAACAGCCGGCTTGACAGCGTTCAGGCTGCGGTGCTTTCGGTAAAACTGCGTTACCTTGACCGGTGGAACAGCAGCCGGGTACGTGCGGCCGCACGGTACCGGAACAATCTGTCCGGCGCACCGGATATCAAGCTCCCCGCGGTTGCAGCGGATTCAACGCATATTTACCATTTGTTCGTTGTCCAGGTTCCGGACAGACGCGATGACATTTTGCAGGCACTGGCTGAGCGTGAAATATACTGTGGCATCCACTACCCGATTCCGCTCCATTTGCAGCAGGCATATGCGTATCTTGGCTACCGTGAAGGCGATTTCCCCGTTGCCGAGTCTGCCGCACGGCGGATACTGTCGCTCCCGATGTTTCCGGAAATCAGTGCTGAACAGATTGATGCGGTCTGTGAAGCTCTCCTCGGACTGAAGTCATTTTTTTAAGCCGAGAGGAAGCAGGAAAACGGGGCGGATGATTGAATACCAGCTTTTGAAAGGGATCATTTTTGTGTTTTTGCGCATGTCGGGGTGGTATATTTTTTTCACAGGCGCTTCTCCCACCCGGTAGCCCAGGGAAACCGCCTTGATCAATAAATACGGCTCTAACTCATATTGAATGAGCCAGCTCTGCCACAGATTGATGCGTGTATCATCCAGCAGCCTGCTGTAAAAGGCCCTGAAACCGTTGGTGGCATCTGAAATCCGTATTCGATAGATCAGTGTGAAGAGCAGAGAATACAGGCGTGTCAGCAGCGACCGGGAAAACGTCATGTTGACCCGTTCGCCGCCCACCATCCAGCGGGAACCCTGTACATAATCATACCCGCCGTCAATCAGGTGATCGACCACATGCCTGATATCGCCGGGGTCGTCCTGGTTGTCACCGGCAAGCTCCACGATAATGTCATACTTGTTGAGGTACCCGTAAAAATATCCCGAGCGGTACCCGCCACCGGCGCCTATGTTCACCGGGTGTGCTATAACGCAGGCCCCGGCCCGCCGTGCCTCCTCTGCTGTGCCGTCTTCTGAGCCGTTATCGACAACACAGACCGCGTCAACGATGTCCCGCGGAACAGCCCGCACGCAGGGCGAGACCTTGCCGGCTTCATTCCAGGATGCCATGACGACAACAATGCTTTTCCCCCTGTACAAAACGCGCTCTCCCACAGGGTTGGATGGAGTTTGCAGTATAATATCCAGCAGCCGGCTTTTGGGAAGGTCATGCATCAGACTGGCTTCCGAATTTGTTCTTCTGTACGCCCATGCTTTGCAGCTCCGAGACCGGTACATTCCTGCCTGCATGCATGATATGCTGAACCCTGAGGGCGTCGTTGCCGCAACTCACCAGAATTTCGTTTTGAGCGCTGAAAACGAATTCTCCGGGAGACAGCCCGGTATCTTGAGTGCTTATTTGAACGGGGAACCTGATTTGAATTTCTTCCGGCCCGTAGAAGGTTTTGGCGGCCGGATGCGGCGGAAAGGTAAAAGCCCGTATAAAGCGTTCTGCCCACTCCGCCCCTCGTGACCAGTCTATTATCCCATTGTGAGGTACGGCTTTCGGATAATATGATGCGTGTCCATTATCCTGCAGCTCGGCCTGGGGCAGCGTGCGGGAAACGATTCGCTGAGCGTTTTTGGCAAACAAGGCCTTGCCAGCCTCAACAAGCCTGCCGTACAGCGTGTAATCGGTTTCGTCCCGAGTGAGGGGAACGACGGTTTGGTCGATAATAGCCCCGGTGTCGATTCCGGGGTCGATATAATGCAGGGTGACGCCGCTGGATTCGTTGTTGATTATGGCCCACTTCGTGGGAAAACAGCCGCGCAGGCGTGGCAGGGGTGCGAAGTGCAGGTTCAGGACGCCTTCGCGCGGCAGTCTGATGAGCGGTGGTTTGAGAATCCGGTCATATTGCACCGATACAATGTAATCGGGGCTTTCCTGTGCGACATGCTGAAGAAATACCGGATCGGATGGATCGGTATACGGGTATATGTTTAGGCCCAGCTGGGATGCATGCGTAAACAGGGAGCGGGATCTGTCGGTGATCTGCCTGTCCGAGGCCCGTGGAAATATGCCCCTGATATCGGCGCACTGTTCAATCAGGCGGTCGAGGCAGAAAATGCCGATTTCACCAAATCCCATGAAAATGATAGAGGTCTTTGCCATAGTGTGTGCTGTCCTGAATTCGTTCGTATCCATGTCAGTTCCCTGCGTCAGGGAACATGCCTGCATCGTATGCATGCACGATTTCGTATGTTTCCTCGTTGTGATTGAATATGCAGCTTCGCAGATCTGTACGGCGCAGGAGTATAGGTGCTTGCCGGCTCTCTGTCAACGTGATTTTGCGAGTACGGGCAAACCAGCTGATGGGATTGCGCGGATCAGCGTATGTATGGCTGCCGGTACCGGTGATGGCTGCACCGCCATTCCTATGATGAGGGCTTTTCAGGCACACGATTACCGGTCGGAGGAAACATCATTTGTGCATATGGGCGGTTTCGGTACCGGCCCCGATAGCGGAGGGGAACTCCTCGGCGAATTGTGTTGAAAATTGGGGTGTTTTATTTTACTATGTGGCAGCACATGAGGCAAACTCGGGGAGCAGCGCTGCAGCAATGAATCTGATACGCATAATCGGCCGGGCGGGAGTACGCCTTACGCGGAACCTGGGCAGCTACGGCCTGTTCCTGATGAATACCCTGTTTTGGACCTTCTCTTCGCCCCTTAAAACCGGCAGGGTGATCGAGCAGATGAGCTTTATCGGCGTGAAGTCCACGCTGATCGTGCTGCTCACCGGCGCTTTTACCGGAATGGTGCTCGGGCTGCAGGGGTTCTACGCCCTGAGCAAGTTCGGAGGCGAGGCCATGCTGGGGCCGACGGTGGCGCTGTCGCTCATCCGGGAAATCGGCCCGGTCATATCGGCCCTGATGGTCACCGGCAGGGCCGGCTCCGCGCTTGCATCGGAAATAGGCATCATGCGCATCACCGAGCAGATCGATGCCTATGAGGTAATGGCCCTCAACCCCTATCGCTACCTGGTCGTGCCCAACCTGGTCGCCGCCGTGCTGTGCTTTCCGCTGCTGGCGGCCCTGTTTGACGTGCTGGGCATCTGGGGCGGCTATGTCGTCGGCGTGAAGCTGCTTGGACTGAGCCCGGGTACGTATTTCGGTGAGATGACGGTTTATCTGTCAAGCAGTGACGTGTTCCACGGGATATATAAATCGCTCAGCTTCGGGCTCATCGTGGCCTGGATTTGCTGCTTCAAGGGTTTCTTTACGGAATACGGCGCCAAGGGCGTAAGCAAGGCCACAACCCAGGCGGTCGTTATATGCTCTGTGCTGATACTGGTATGGGATTATTTTATTACATCCGTGTCCTTCTGACCTGCAATGATCGAAATACTTGGTTTACACAAGTCGTTTAACGGAAACCCCGTGCTGAAGGGCGTTACGCTCACCGTGCGCGAGGGCGAGCTGCTGGCGCTTATCGGCCGCAGCGGAATCGGCAAAAGCGTCCTGCTCAGGCACATCGCGGGGCTCATGCGGCCCGATGCAGGAACCGTAAAGATCGACGGGACCGATATATTCAAGCTGCGCGGCCGCGACCTGGTGGAGATGCGCAAGCGGTTCGGGTTCCTCTTTCAGGGCGGCGCCCTGTTTGATTCCCTGACCGTGTATGACAACGTCGCGTTCCCCCTGCGCGAAAGGACCTCGCTGCCGGAGGCGCAGATCAAAGACCGGGTGTTCAACGAGCTTGAACACATGGGAATGAAAAACGACTGGAACAAGTACCCTGCCGAGCTGAGCGGCGGCATGCGCAAGCGCGCCGCGCTGGCACGGGCCCTTGTCATGGGGCCGTCCATCATGTTCTTCGATGAGCCGACGACCGGGCTCGATCCCATCATCGGCCAGAATATCCTCGACTACATCCACCGCTGCCACCGGGAGCTTGAATTTACCGCCGTCATGGTTACCCATGAGGTCCAGAAGGTGTTCGGCATCGTTCAGCAGGTGGCCATGATCCACCAGGGCGAGATCATCGTGTGCGGCAGCCCCGAGGCGGTGCGGCAGCAGAACGACCCGGTTTTCGACCAGTTCGTCAGGGGCGACAGCAAGGGCCCCGTGCAGTATATTTAACGCTCAAGGAGAACGCGCATGAAACGATTCGATACGGAGGTGCTGGTCGGCCTGTTCATCATTGCGGGCATACTGAGCCTTGGCTATCTCTCGATAAAGCTTGGCAAGATGGAGATCATCGGGTCCAACGGGTATGAGGTCTATGCCGATTTCACCAACGTGGGCGGGCTGAAGCTGGGCGCGCAGGTTGAGATCGCCGGCATCGAGATCGGCCGGGTGAAAAGCATGACCCTGCAGGATTACAAGGCCCGGGTGCTGATGGACATTCACAAGGGTGTCATGCTGCAGGATGATGTCATCCTGTCGATAAAAACCAAGGGCCTGCTTGGTGAAAAATATGTTTCCGTGCAGCCCGGCGCATCGGATGAGACCGTACAGCCTGGGGGGCGGATACGGGATGCCTACCCGCCGGTCGATATAGAAGACCTGATTGCCAAATTCGCGTTCGGCAAGGTTGAGGAAAAGTAGGGGATGCTGAGCCGGCCCGCGCCGGGCACCCGGCCCGAACCGGCGGTATCGCAGAAGGAGCGAGGTATGAATCTGCAGAAAAGAAGAAAAGGCAGTTATAGCGTGATGATCGGCACTGCCGCGGCAGTGTACGCTGTGCTGGTGCTTTGCTGCGCGCCGCTGTATGCCGGCGCCCCAATGGACCTGGTGAAGGTCTCGTTCGACAAGGCCCTTGCGCTGCTCAATGACAGCGCTTTGAAGGCCCCGGACATGAAGCTGAAGCGCAGGGACATGCTCCGTGAGGTTGCCAACGGCATGTTCGACTGGGAGGAAATGTCGAAACGCTCCATGGGGATCTACTGGAAGGACAGAACCCCCGAGGAAAAAAAAGAATTTGTGAAGCTGTTCGCCGACCTGCTTGAAAATACCTATATTGAAAGGATAGAAAGCTACTCCGGCGAAAAGATAATCTACGCAGGCGAGAGCCTGGAAGGCGCCTATGCCATGGTGAAGACAAAAATCATCACCCGGCAGAACGTCGAGATCCCCGTCAATTATACGCTGCTGGAAAAGAACGGCCGCTGGGCCGTTTATGATGTCTCCATCGAGGGCGTGAGCCTGGTGCGGAATTACCGCTCGCAGATCAACGAGATCCTGACGCGCTCGTCGTATCCGGAGCTGATCAAAAGGCTTCAGGAAAAGCAGGCGGCTTCGCAGGCGCCTGCCGTCTAGGCACGCCGCATGTGCTGCGCACGGTTTGCCGCCCGGCGTTCCGGCGGCCGTGCGGCAGCGGCAGGCGGAATAGCATGGTTGAATAAACTTCGCGCACCAGTTCAATACGGCCGGCAATCCGGGGCACCGGCTGACGTTTCACTGTAAACTATGAGAAAGGATCACAGGAGCATGAAGATAATCGCATTGATGGGCAGCCCGAGGCTCAAAGGCAAATGCAACCGCCTCACACAGAGGGCACTGGAAGGCGCTGCCAGCGCGGGCGCGGAAACCAGAAATTTCGAGCTTATCAAGTTCAACATCAAATACTGCCTGGGCTGCGGCACGTGTTTTTTAAATAAGCCCGAACTGACCATCGGCACCTGCCCGATCAAGGACGACGTGCGCTTGATCCTTGATGAATACGTTCAGGCCGACGGTTATATTTTTTCCAGTCCATCCTACGACATGTTCTGCACGGCCCTGATCAAGACATTCCTTGAGCGCAAAATCGCCCTGACCTATAAGTCGCGCGAGATGTTCGGTAAAATTCCGGCAGCCCGTCCCGGCATTGCACAGAACTTCATGAAAAAAGCCTCCTTTATAGTCACCGCCAACTGCGACGACACGCTCGAAGAGGTCATGGGCGAGCCCTGCTACGAGGCGTTTGAAGCCCATTTGCTGTTTGAGGAAATAGACACGGTTGATAAACTCTACTGCGGCGGCGTTGAAAACATGACCGACGAGGAGTTTGAAGCGCGTTTGCAGAAGGCGTTCGATCTCGGCAAAAACCTGGTAGAGACCATCAGAAAGTATCGCGCCGAAAACAGCTGAAGCGACCGCAGGCGTGCCCGGCAGACATGCCGGGCTTTTTTTTTGATGCGGGCGTGAGTGCGCATTTCAGGGGAGCAGCGCAGGCATGCCGCAGGTGAGGCGACGTGAGACCGAGGGCCGCTTTTGAAAAAATTCTGCACGGGCAGCAGCAGGGTCTTCCGATGCGCCTTCTGCTGCTGCCGCTGTGGATGTGCTCGATTGCCTTCGGCATGGCGGTCGCAGCACGGGTATGGCTGTATGCGCGCGGCCTGCTGAAAAGCCGTCAGCTGCCTTGCCGTGTCGTGGCCATCGGCAATATCACCGTGGGCGGCACCGGCAAAACGCCGACCGTCATCCTTGTGGCTCGTCTGCTTGCCGACGCCGGTTTGTATACGGCCGTGCTGAGCCGCGGCTACGGTGGAGAAGCCCGCGGGCCCCTGATCGTGTCGGACCGGCAGAGCGTGCTCGCCCCCGAGCGCCAGGCCGGAGATGAACCATTTATGCTGGCTCAGACCCTGGGCGGCATACCGGTCATAACCGCGCGCGACCGCTACCGGGGCGGCATGCTGGCATGTGAACGCTTCAATCCACACGTTCTGGTTCTTGATGACGGGTTTCAGCATCTGAGGCTGCAGCGCACCCTCGATGTCGTGCTCATCAACGCCCGCAATCCTTTCGGCTGCGGGGCGCTGCTGCCCCGGGGTATCCTGCGGGAGCCGCTGAGCGCTCTTCGCCGCGCCCGCATCATCGTTCTTACCAAGGTCGACCCGCAGTGCGATCCTGGGGAGCTTGAAGAGCGCATTGCAGCCGTCAATCCTGCTGCGGCCCTGTTTCGGTCCAGGCTGCAGCCGACAGGCCTGCTGCAGCCGGCAACCGGCCGTTTGTTTGATCTTGAGACCGTTCGAGGGCGCGTGGCCGTAGGCCTGTGCAGTATCGGAGATCCCGGTCATTTTTTCAGCATGCTGGCCGGCCTGGGTGTGAGCTACAGCCGTCCGCTGGTTTTTCCCGATCATCACCGCTACAGCGCGCGTGATGCCGGCATGATCCTGGGCCGCGCAGCCTGCGCCGATTGCCTGATCACAACCCAGAAAGACATTGCCAAGATGAGCGCCGATATGCTAGAACTGCCCAACCTGTTCGTCCTGCAGGTCCGCCAGACGATTGACGAGCAGGACCGTTTTCAGCAGGTGATGTTTGAGTGCCTGGGGCTGAATCGCCAGAACCCGGCCTGAGCGCCTTCCGGCCGCGAAATCCCTGTATATGACGGCAACCCCGTTCCCGCTGTGATGACCCGATGAAACATGCGCCAAAGCGATTGTATGATAAGGAGCTGAACCCCCAGCAGCTCGAGGTGGTGATTGCCGGCGGCGGGCCGCTGCTGGTGATTGCCGGTGCCGGCAGCGGTAAGACCAGGGCGCTTACCTATCGCGTGGCCTATTTGATTGAATCCGGTGTTGAGCCCGGCAGCATCATGCTGCTGACATTCACCAACAAAGCCGCCCGTGAGATGCTCACCCGTGTTGAGGGGCTGGTTCCCGGTGACATGCGCGCGCTGTGGGGTGGCACATTCCATTCGGTCGGAGCCCGGGTGCTGCGCACACACGCATCCCGGGCTGGCCTTGAGCCGTCATTCACCATTCTTGACAGCCGGGATGCCTGCGACGTGATGCAGACCTGCCTGGACGAGATGGGCTACACAAAAAAAGACAGCCTGCTGCCGCAGGGCAGCGTCATTGCGAATATCTACAGCCTTGCGCGCAACACGCGCTGCGGGCCCGATGATATCCTTGAGGCGCGCTATCCGTATTTTTGTCAGTACGCTGAAGAGATCAATGCTGTGTGCGGCGCCTATCAGCAGCGCAAACAGCGCCTGAACGTGTGCGACTTCGACGATCTGTTATGCCTGTGGCTGCGGCTGCTGGAGGAAAACGACGATCTGCGCAGCTATTATGCCGGCCGCTTCCGGCATGTTTTGATCGACGAGTATCAGGACACCAACCGTCTGCAGGCCGATATCTGCGACCTGCTTGCCGCCGAGCACCGAACAATCATGGCCGTGGGCGATGATGCCCAGAGCATTTACTCGTTTCGCGGGGCGGATTTTTCCAATATCATGCGCTTCCCCGAGCGCTATCCGGATGCCCGCATCTGCAAGCTGGAATATAATTACCGGTCCACACCCGCCATCGTTTCACTTGCCAACCGCAGCATCACCTACAATATCCGTCAATTCCCCAAGGAGCTGCAGGCGGTCAAGGATGCCGGCGCGCACCCGCTTGTCTATCGGCCGTTCAGCGAGCAGCAGCAGGCACAGTTCGTGGCGGTGCGGATAGAGGAACTCATGCATGAGGGAGTACCGCCGGATGAAATTGCGGTGCTGTACCGCGCGCACTATCATTGCATGGAGCTGCAGCTGGAACTGGGAAGGCGCGGAATCGCCTATGACGTGCGCTCCGGCGTGCGTTTTTTTGAACAGGCTCATGTCAAGGACCTCGTGGCTTTTTTGAAACTGCTGCTCAATCCCCGCGACGAGGTGTCATGGAACCGCATCCTGCAGATGCTGCCGGGTATCGGCAAGGTCACGGCGCGCAGGCTGATCGGGCTGCTGCTGGAGGGTGATCCGCTATCGGGATGCCGCAGCGCCCGGGTGGTCGCCAGGGTGCCCAAAGCCGCGCGCGACAGCTGGGAAACGCTGTGCGCGCTTATTGATGTGCTGGCCGGCAGCGACTGCGACGGCGCACCCGCCGAACTCGTGCGCTCCGTCTGCGAGGCCGGGTTTTCGGAATTCCTGCGCGCGCGCTACAGTGACGCGAACACCCGCAGCGATGATATCGAGCAGCTGATGCGCTTTGCCTGGCAGTACGGCACGCTGACCGATTTTTTGACCGAGCTGACGCTGATGAGCAGCAGCGAGGAGGAAGACGACGCAGCATCCGGCGCTCGCCCCAGGGTGAAGCTCACCACGATACATCAGGCAAAGGGGCTCGAGTGGTCGCATGTTTTTATTCTTTGGCTGGTCGAGGGCCGGTTCCCTAACCAGAACAATATTGAGTCAAAAGATGAGGAAGAGGAGGAACGCCGCCTCTTTTATGTCGCCGTAACACGCGCCAAGGACGCCCTGTACCTGCTCTCGCCCCAGTGGGCGCGCGACCGCAGCGGCGCAATCGCCCGCATGGAGCCCTCGCGATTTTTGCGCGAGATAGCGGATGATTGCTGCCGGGAGTATACGCCGCACTATTAAATACGTCCGCACAGGACGGGTGGTGATGGATCACATTATGGATATCGGCAGCCTGGTGCTTTTTTTTGAGCATGGCAATCTGGTATGCGGCGTGTGCGCCGGCGATGCCGGAGCGTATGTGACGGTCGTGTGTGCCGACGGCCGGCGATTGAGCCTGCCCGCTCAGCGCATCGTGCATGCGCAGCCGTCTGCCGGTATAGACTTCGCGGATGCCCGGCGGATTCGCGATCATATAGCCGCAGCCGGGCAGCGGCACAAGCTGCTCGCAGCTTCAATCAACCCGCAGGAGATATGGGCCGCGCTTGCCGCCAAACCGGGCGTCTACACCAGCCGCGAGCTTGCCCGGGCAGCCTTCGGTGATACGGCCGGCCACGACCACGCTGCTGCCGTTGTGCATGCTTTGCAGCATGAGCGCACGTATTTCAAGTTTAACGGCGAGCGCTACTGTGCTCTTGATCCTGCGCAGGTTGAACAGGCCCGGTTGCGGGCCGCGCAGGAAAGCGCGCTCGGCGCCGAGATTGAACAGTGCGCCGACTGGCTGCACGGCTTTGTCAACGGCCAGGAAATTGACGGCCCGGTAGGCCGGGTGTGTGCCGGCTATCTGCGGCAGTTCGCGGTGTTTGGAAACGCCGCGCCGCAGTCGGGCACTATCCGCTCAATCCTGAAACGCGCAGGGCTTGCTCCGGAGCGCAGGGAGTGCTTCAGCGTGCTGGTCAGTATGGGAGCCTGCTCGCCGGATGAAAACCTGCTGCTTGAGCGCCATGGCGTAGTCCGCGCCTGGCCGCCTGACATACTGTCGGAACCCGGCTTGACGGATGATGCGTTCGCTGCGCGCCGCGTCGACGAGAGGGCGCTTGAAATTTACTCGATTGACGATCCGGCCACACGCGATATCGATGACGCTGTCAGCTTCGAACCCGAAGGCGGCGGACTCCGCATCGGCATTCATATCACCGACGCGGCTTCGCAGCTGAGCCCGGGCTGCGCCCTTGATCGTGAGGCCTCCCGCCGCGGCACATCGGTATATCTGCCGGAGGAAACGCTGCCGATGCTGCCGCCTGAGCTGTCAGAGAAGCGTCTGAGTCTGCTCGCCGGACAGGAGCGGCCGGTGCTGAGCGTGTTTGTCAGTCTTGCCGGTGACGGCAGCGTGCGCGGCTGCGTCCTTCAGCTTGGCACCATCCGGGTGGCGCGCCGGCTCAGCTACCAGAATGTCGATGACGATATACGCTCAGGCGGAGGTTTTAAACGCCTGCATGAGGTGCTCATGCGCGCCCGTGACGCGCGCCTTGCGGCGGGCGCATCGGGTATGACCATTCCCGAGCTTCAGGTGAAGATCGACCGGGACCGGCAGGTCGAGTTCAGCGTTCGTGAGCGCGAAACACCGGCGCAGGCGCTGGTCGCCGAGTGCATGATACTGGCCAATTACAACGCCGCGCTTTTTCTCAGGGACAGGGGCGTGCCGGCCCTGTACCGCACGCAGAAGCCGGGTCGCGCGTTCGCCGGTCTGCGCAGGGACCTGCCGTTGTCCGAGCGTGTGCGCCTGCGGCACTCGTTCAGCCGGACCGTCATTGAAACCCGACCCCGGTCTCACGCCGGCCTTGGCCTTGACTGCTACTGTTCGATCACCTCACCGATGCGCAAGTATCTCGATCTTGTCATGCAGCGCCAGCTTGCTGCCGTTCTGCAGGGCTGTGAACCGGTGTATACCTGCGACCAGCTGCGAGATATCGCCGCAGCGCTGCAGCCGGTGCTTACGCGCGCGGCTCTGGTTGAAAACGAGCGCCGCCGCTACTGGCTGTTTAAAACAATGGAGCCGCTTCGCGGTTGCATGCTGCCGGCCCTTGTCCTGTCCCGCCGTAAAAAGCACTATACCGTGCTGCTGACCGACTATCTGTTTGAGGCCGGCGCCGAAGCGCCAGAAGACACCACCTATGAGCCAGGCCGTGACGTGCAGGTGCTGCTCAGGGATATTGATCCGTTCGAGGGCAGCATCAGCTTGTGCCTTGTGTAGACCCGGGCGCGGCGTACTGCAGTGCAGCCTGCCGGATCATTTTTTTGCCTGCATTCTTGCAATAGCTGTTCAAGTGTGGTATCTTTCGTTTGGTTGGGTATCAAACTATAATCCGGTACTGCATACACCCTGTGCGGGGAGGCCCAGGCACCGGAGACTATCGAGATACAGGAGGTGAATATCATGAGATTTAAAGAAAAACATGTGATCGTGACCGGCGGCGGCACCGGCATCGGCCGGGGGATCGTACATCTCTTTGCGCGCGAGGGCGCGCGTGTCGTCGTTGCCAACCGCAATGCCGGCAACGGCAACCGGGTTGTTGACGAGGTGCGCAGCCAGGGCGGCACCGCCCTGTTCGTGCGTACCGATGTCGCCGATCCGGCCGCCATAGAGAACCTGATCGCGGAAGCAACCAAAGCCTACGGGCCGGTCGACGTGGCGGTCTCCAACGCGGCCATCTCTGAGCAGGTTTCTTCAGCGCTGGAAGTCAGCGCCGAGGAATGGGACCGGGTGTATGCGATCAATGTGCGCGGCGCATTTTTGTTCTGCCGCGCCTGTGCCCAGAACATGATGGATAACGGCGTGCAGGGCAGCATCGTGACCATCGGCTCGATGGTGGCGCGCGGGGGCAAGATGGCGGTCGGCGCCTATCCCTCATCCAAGGCGGCGGTCATCCAGTTCACCAAGAACCTGGCGAAATGCCTGGCTCCCATGGGCATTCGCGTCAACTGCGTGTCCCCCGGCGTGGTGGCGACCGAGATCTACGCCAATGTCGAGAAGGAAATGATGATGGACCCGGGCGCGTTCGCCGAATGGCTGGTCGAGGAGGCTGTGAAAAACGGGCAGCTCCTGATCGGACGTGCCGGCGAAGCCGGGGAGATCGCCGCGGCGGTCGCGTTCCTGGCCTCGCAGGATGCTTCCTATATTACGGCCCAGAACCTGAGCGTTGACGGCGGCATGGACTGGTGCTGGTGATGGCGCTTGTCCGGCCGGTCCGCGGCGGTTCTCGCGTATATACACAGGCATGCATCGGAACATAACCATACGAGAAGGAGGACGACCATGACACAGCTCAACGCATTCGTAGAGGCCGCACAGCAGGCCTTCAGGCAGATTCCCCTGAGCGCGGTCGCGATCGAGCAGGACCTGCGCACGGTCAAGGCCGACGGGGGCAGTGTTGTGCTTGAGGTTTTCAAGGCGGAAAAATTCAGCAAGATCGTTTTTTGCACGATCACCATCGATGAGACCGGCGTGCTGGAATCAACCGCGATGGCCTGGCCGGCTGAGGACCATAATTTCCCGATCCTGTGGTGCAACTTTACGATCGTACCCGAGGTGATGAATGTACCGGTATTTGATTGTATTCCCATGATGGATATTATCGCCTGGCCGGACTATGCGACGCGCTATGTCGAGCCCATCAGCGATCTCAAGGCCGAGGCCCTCGATATCCTTGGCGAAAGCGTGCTGAACAAAGCGGTTGACCTGCCGTCTCGCACCGTGTACGCGCTTTCACCTTATAAGCTCATCCCGATGGTGACGCAGGAAGGTGTCGAACTGGTGCCGAAGGTGACCTCGATGTATATTGCTGGGTACCTGAAGCTGGTGCAGGACTCAGTGCCGGTGCCCGCGCAGGACCGGCAGTACTGCCTGCACCGCCGGCAGCAGCTGCAGGCGCTCATGAAGGCCAATGATCCGGGCTATCCGTTCATGGTCGATGTGTTCGGCGAGGAAACCACGCACCGGGTTTTTGACCAGGTGTTTTGAAACAGAACCCTGCAGACTGCTGTCGGAATAGTATCATGGACGCTGATTTTTTAACAGACTTGCGTGCTATCGTCGGGGATAGCTATGTCGTCACCGATCCTGTTGCCCGGTTCGCGTACCGGCAGGATGCCAGCCTGTTCGGCGGCACCGATGCGGCCGTGATTGCGCGTCCGGCCAGCACCGATGAGGTTTCACGCGTTATGGCCCTGGCTTTTCGCCACGCGGTGCCGGTTGTGGTGCGCGGCGGCGGCTCGAGCATTTACGGGCAGCCTCCGGGCGTTCCCGGTGAAAATCTGCTGCTCGATATGACCCGCATGAACCGGATCCTGAACATGAACCCGCAGGGCATGACGGTCACGGCCGAAGCCGGCATCATCATGAGCCGTCTGCAGCACGCCTGCAACAGCGCCGGTTTCTACCTGTTTGTCCCGGCCGCGCCCGTGCATACGGTATCGCTGGGCGGCTGGCTGTCAGGGGCGGCCGGAGGCGGCGGGATCTGGTGGGAGATCATCAGCATTACCGCCGTGCTGCCTGACGGAACCGTGGTGCGGACCGGCGGCGGGCCCGGCACGCATGTGCGCCAGACCGAGGCCTACAGCCGCATCATGGGCGGGCCTGATTTTACCGGCATGTTCATCGGCGACGGCGGCTCGTTCGGCGTTAAGACCGAGGTGACCGTGCGACTGCTGGGCCTGCCGGCCGTTACGCGGGCTTCCATTCTCGTGTTCCGCAGCCTGGACCGGGTGCTGGATCTGATGGCGCGGCATGTCGCGCGCGTGAGCCCGCATCCGTTCGACCCGCTGCTGGTGTTCGGTCCCGGCGCCAACGAGCTTTTTTCTGCCGATGGGTCTGGCGCTGACTTGTTTACCGTCATGGCCTTGATGCAGGGCCACACGCCGGCCGAGACCGACGCGCGCAGGGATGCATTTGAGGCAATCGCCGATGAACTCGGCGGCGGGCACACTCCCGAGCTGGACGCGCTCGCCGGGATGATGTCGCGCGCGCCTGACCAGGAAAGCGAGATGGAGATGTTCGGGCTCGGCTTTTTTAACGGCCTCGGCCTTGCCGCATGGCTGCCCTTCAACATGCCGCGCACACGCATGGCCGAGGTCTATCCTCTGCTCGTGCAGTGGCGCGAGGAACGGATCGCCGAGGCCGGCCGCCGCGGTTTTGAATGCCAGGCCCGGTTCGAGTTCATGGCCCCCAGCGACCAGTGCTCGGTTACCGGGGAGGTGGATGCCTTTTTCAAGGATGTTCCCTCACTGGAACTCAGGGCGTTCGTGCGCGAGATGATACTCGACTATCAGAAATTCACCCATGAACTGGGGCTGCTTGACGTCTATAATCAGGGCATGATGAGCAGGCTGAATGCCGCGTGCTGGTCGGACGGCTACCGCGCGCTGTACAGCACTGTCAAGCAGGCGATCGATCCGAAGCGCATTCTAAATCGCGGTCTGTGGCTGGAACGGCCGCCTGAACCCGGAGTGTAATGCCATGACCGACCCGTTGCAGAGTCTGCGCCGGTGCGCCGATACGATTTACAGCTGCCGCTCCTGCGGCATGTGCGGAAACAAGATGACCGCGAAGGTACCCTATGTGTGCCCGCTGCGGGAAGCGACCCCGGGTTTTGACCATTTCTACGCGCGCGGCAAAATCGTTATCGCGCGCGGCCTGCTGGAAGGCGCCCTCGAGATGACGTCCGACCTGGCCGAGGCCGCCTACGGCTGCATGCTGTGCGGCAACTGCATGACGCAGTGCGGCGCCACGGACCGCGCCACGGCCGAGCCGCTGGTTGACACGGTGCGCATCGTCGAGGCCCTGCGCGCTGATCTCCTGCGCGTTCATCCCGAATGGGTTGCTGAAGGCTACCGCAGCCTGCTGGCGGCGACCCGGCAGTATGACAACCCCTGGGGCGCGCCGCGCTCATTGCGTGAGAAATGGTGCAAAGGCCTTGATCTGCCCCGGGCCCCGCAGGCGGGCTGCGATGTGCTGCTGTTTGCCGGCTGCACCATCGCCTCAACGCCGGCCCTGCATGAGCGGGCGCGCAAAGCCGTGCAGGTGCTGCGCGCGGCCGGCATTAATCCTGCAATCATGGGGCGCGATGAGCCCTGCTGCGCGAGCGTTCAGCGCCGCATCGGCGCTGCTGACATGGCCGGCGACATGGTGCGCGCCAATGTCGAGCAGCTCAATGCAGCCGGCTGCAGCGAGATCGTCGCGTTGTGCGCGGGCTGCGCTAATATGCTTGCCGGCGATTACCGCACCGCCGGCTTGAAAGCGCGCGTATGCCATATCGTGCCTTTTCTTGCCGCGCTGCTGGAGCAGGGCAGGCTTGTTCCCCGAAATGCATATCCTCATGCCGTGTGCTACCATGACCCGTGCCATCTGGGCCGCCACATGGGTATTTATGATCAGCCGCGTGCTGTGCTTCGGGCCCTGCCCGGACTCAGCCTGGTTGAGCGGACGGCAACGCGCCAAAACACACTGTGCTGCGGGGCAGGCGGCGGTATGCGCGTATTTGAGTCCGGCACGCTCTCCTTGGACATTGCGCGCGAAGGATTGGCGAGCGCCCGGAAAGCAGGGGCAGAGGTCATGGTGAGCGCCTGCCCGTTTTGCGAGATTAACCTTGATGCGGCTGCCCAGGTCCTTGCTGAGCCGATGCAGGTTCTTGACATTATCGACCTGGTGCATGCTTCGGTCGAAGTCCGGGGGTAGGTTTCCGGTGCTGGGGGTTGTCAGGGGTGGGGCACCTGCCTGGCTGCCCGTGAGCTGCGTGGTGGACCGGGCGCAGGGGCGTATGGCAAAACCCCGGCAGGCACGGGACGCAGCGCAGGTAATTTTTTAAAATCCTAAAGCGACAGCCGGAGGGGCAGGTCGGCGTTTAAAAATCTTTCAGATCATCGTCTTCATCAAAAGGAATCAGTTCCTTGGGGGAAACGTCGCTTCGTTCACTGAACACGGGGGCCTGCAGGGACGGTTGCGTTTTTTTCATGAGCATGTCATCGGCGCTGCCGCCATACCGGGCCTGCATGGCAGGTGAGCCGGCGGCGGGCACGCCGCTCTGGTCGCCTCCCAGGACGAATTCCTCGAGATTTTTGATATAGGTTTTCATCTCCTTGGCCTGGGCCAGCAGTTGCTGGCTGGATGAGGCCGATTCTTCGGAATTGGAAGAGTTGAGCTGTACGATCTTGTCGATGTCAGCCATGGCCTGGCTCATCTGCGCTATACCCCGGGCCTGCTCACGATTGGATGCGGCGATTTCATTATTGAGATCCACAACTTTTTGCACGTCGTGCAGGATTGCCTGAAGGGACTGGTTTGATTCGGCTGCCTGGCGGGTCCCTTCGCTGATCCGGCCGCTGCTGTCGGAGATCAGGTCGCTGGTGGCGCGGGCCTGTTCGGATGCGCGCTGTGCCAGATTGCGCACTTCATCGGCGACAACTGCAAAACCCCGGCCGGCCTCGCCTGCACGGGCTGCTTCAACCGCCGCGTTCAGTGCCAGCAGGTTGGTTTGGAACGCTATTTCCTCAATCGCCTTGGCAACCTTTGCAACTTCGCTGCCGCTCTGGCTGATGCTTTCCATGGCCTGCATAAGGCGTGTCATCGCCTCGGCCGTTTTTGTGAGTCCGTCACTGGTCTGTACGGAAAGAGTGCTTGCGTGCAGGGCATTGTCGGCATTCTGTCTGGACATCGAGGCAAGCTCTTCAAGCGACGAGGTCGACTGTTCTATGGATGCAGCCTGGGTGGAGGCACCCTGTGCGACCTGCTGACTTGACTGTGCAACCTGACGGGACGCGTTCGTAAACTGGTCGGCAATGAGTTTAAGCGATGCTGTAATGTTCCGTATGGGTCGCGTTGCCAGACCGGAAGCGAGGAACACGATGCCGGTGGCAAGGCCGAGGATGAGCAGTGTCACGATGATGTTGTAGTTCGCGAGCCGCCACACAGGCCGCTTGACCTCGACGGCGTCGATAACCGCGGCGATAATCCAGCCCTGTTCCCCGGTTTGTTTGAAGGAGGCGACACGGCTGTGGCCTTCATAGTCGTATTTGATCAGGCCTTCGCCGCGTCCGAGGATTTCTGAGCCCCATGGGGTGTCCTGCAGGCTGTTATGCATCATAAGGTTCGAGTCGGGATGGCTTATGAGCATGCCTTCTTTATCAAAAATGCATACATAGCCCGTCTGCCCGATTTTGACCTGCCGGATGAAAGCCTTTGAAAATTCCTGCATGTCAACAAGTCCGTAGAATATGCCGATGATCGGCTCGCCCGGCTGTGCGGTATGCCTGATGGGTGCGGCTATGGCAAACACCGGTAAGCCGGTCGTTTCGCTCTTGAATACCTTTCCCATAAAGACCGTGCCGGTAAGTGCCTGCTTGAAAAAGTCGGTTCCGGCAATGGACTGACCGGTGCGCAGGGACCGGTTAACGGCTTCGCTGCGGGAGGTGACGACAACCAGGCCGGCCTGATCGGTTATGCCGATTTCAGTATAATAGGGGTAGGCCTGGTTTATTTTTTTTAATTCGTCCAGCATTTCCTGCACGAAAATCGTGCTGCCTGCCCCGTCATCGGACAAGCCCGCATAATAGAGTCCGTTGGTTATGCTGCCGCCGGCCGACCACATCTGTACGTCGCCCTTGCGGTTTTCTATCCAAGACTGGATATAGTCAATCGTCGTATCGCGGTTATGGGCCAGCTGAGAGGTGATGGTGTCGGTCATCATGCTGCGGGCGTAGATGTAGGATGTTATGACCGTGGCGGTTGAACAGAGTGCGACCAGGCTGAGGCAGACGAGCAGGAACTGACCCTTGAATCCGGAGCTTTTCATAGTGGTGCCCCCTTCTAATGTTAAAGTGCTTCATTTTATTACTATTTTATTATATAAAATTCAATATAATTAATTGCAGCCGCGCAGGGCTTTTCTGAGAACCTGCCGGGCGGACACGTAAAACCATGGATGTGCTCACGGCGGCCCGACAGACATTTCAACGCATGTATGCGGCGCTGCCGCTGCCGGCGCTGCTTGTGGACGCAAGCGCCCGGATCATCCATGCCAATGAAGCGTTTGCGCGCTTGTGCTGCTGTGATGTGCAAACGCTGCCCGGCGGACCCGCCGGCGCATATCTGGAGGGACCGGTCACCGGCAGCGCGCCGGATTCCGGGCAGCCCTGCCCTGCAAAGAACGTCTGCCTGAAACTTTCAGGGGGAAAGCTGCTCCCGGTTGCACTGCTGCGCGTTCCGCTGTATGACGATCAGGGCCTGTGCCGCGGCTGGCTGTTGTTTTTTACCGGAGGGGAGTCCCCGGCAGCCGTGCTGCATCCGCCAGGCTTGACCGCAGCCGCTATGCCTGAAACCCGTGATTTTCTGCTGAAGATTATTGAGGCCTCCTATGACGGAATCGTCATCGCCGATATGAACGATGTGTGCCTGCACGTCAACACCGCCCTTGAGCGCATCACCGGCTACGGCAGGGATTTTTTCATAGGCCGTCGTTTTTCAGACTACATTGACGTTGATAACTGGATTGATGAGCTGAATGCGGACAAAGTTGCCGGCGTGGATGAAACCGGCCGGATATCCTACGAAGCCGTATTCCGGCGCCGTGACGGCCGTGTCGTGTATCTGGAAAACGGCGTTTCGCTTGTCCGGGACAATGCGGGAGAGTGCATCGCGACCGTCTGGATCGTACGCGATATCACCGAGGAGAAAAAGGCCGGGCAGGATCTCAGGCGGGCCCATGAGTCCCGCAGCAGGTTCTTTGCCAGCGTCACGCATGCGTTCAGAACTCCGCTCACCCTGTGTATCGGGCCGCTCGAGAATATGCTGCAGGGCGACTTCGGCTCGCTGGGGGAGCCTGTTGCCGTGCAGCTCAGGACAGTTCTGAACAGCTCCCGCCTGCTGCTGATGATGGTCGATCATCTTCTGGATTTCAGCCGGCTGCAGACCGGCACCGTCAATATTGCCCGCACCCGGATCGACCTGCAGAGCATGGCGGCGGCACTGCTGGAATCGTTTCAGCGGAGCTGTGTTCAGAAGAATATCACGCTTGCGTGCCGCATGCCTGATGATGTGCCGCCGCTGCACACCGATCCGGTGCACCTGCGCGCCGTTTTACACGATGTGATGTCCTGCGCGCTTGCCTCTGCCGCGGCGGGATCGGCCATAGGCGTGACCGTCGTTCCTGTTTCCGGGAATGTTCATACGCGCGGCTCAGATGCCGCGCAAGGGATCCGTTCCGCCGCTGGAGCATGCCTGCGGGTCGAATGTACAGCGACAAGCCTCACAGCAGAGCAGTGCCGGCACCTGTGCAGCCTTTCAGGCGCATCTGACAGCGATGCTGACACGGGCGATTTCACATTGGGCATACGGCTGCTGCACGCGCAGGGCCTTGCCGGAGCCCTCGGGGGACGGCTGTCGTTTGAACCTGCGCCGGCGGGAGGGATGTCGTTTGAAGTATATCTGCCGCCCGGTGACGCACTGCAGGCGGAAGCCGCTGAAGGCGATGCCGTATCCGCCGCGGCATATACGTGTGTGGAGCCCGATATCACGGCCGCAGAGAGCTCCGGTGCGGCCGCGCATGTCAGCGGCACGCGTCCGCTGGTCATGATCGTCGAGGACAACCCGGCCCTGAGCGCCTATATCAGCACGATTGTCCGTCGCGACTACGATGCCGTCGCTGTTCGCGGAGGCGTTGAAGCGCTCGAAACGATGCAGGACTGCATACCCGATCTCATTCTGAGTGATATCATGATGCCCGGCATGGACGGCTACGAGCTGCTGCGCACGGTGAAGGCCAGTGAGCGGTTCCGGATGATTCCGTTCGTGTTTCTGACGGCCCGGGCCGATATCGACATGAGAATCGCCGGGCTTGAAGAGGGCGCAGACGACTATATCGTCAAGCCGTTCAACGCCCAGGAACTCAGGGCACGGATTAAAGCGCTGCTGAGACTGCGCGGCCTGATGATGAAAAACGAGGCTCAGGCCCGCCAGATCAGTTCCATGAGCAGCCGGCTCCAGGAGCGCTACCGCTACGGCGCGATTATCGGTAAAAGCGCGCCCATGCGCAGGATGTACCAGTTGCTTGATTCAATCCGCGACAGCGACGCCAACGTGCTCGTCACCGGCGAGACCGGCACGGGCAAGGAACTGGTCGCCAATGCTATTCATTTCAACAGCCGTCGCAGCGACGGTCCGCTTATCTCGGTCAATTGCGGGGCCATTCCCCGTGAACTCATGGAGCGCGAATTTTTTGGGCACGTCAAGGGCGCCTATACCGGCGCGATTGAAAACCGCAGGGGCTATTTTGCCGAAGCCAGCGGCGGCACCCTGTTTCTGGATGAAATCGGGGAGATGGACCGGGACATGCAGGTCAAGCTGCTCAGGGTGATAGAACGCGGCGAGATCAGCCGCGTGGGTGATCCGATTCCGCACAGGGTCGACGTGCGCCTGATCGCTGCCACAAACAAGGATCTGCGCGCGGAAGTCAGGGCGGGACGCTTCCGCGAAGACCTGTACTACCGCCTGTTTGTTATCCCCGTGCATGTACCGCCCCTGCGGGAACGCCGGGAGGATATTCCGCTTCTGATCGACCATTTCCGCGAGCAGCTGAAAACAAAAATGAACATCGACACCCCGCCGGTAACCGAGCAGGACTACCGGTTTTTTGCCGCATACGACTATCCGGGTAATGTGCGCGAACTGCAGAATCTGATAGAGCGCTTTTGCCTGCTGGGCGGATCGGCCCGTGATCTTACCGGCGATGCAGTAGCCGCGCCCGCTCATGGTCCCGTACCCGTCAGCACGGTCAGCGCCGATTATGCAGGGTTATTCTCCCACCCCGATCCGCTGCGGCGGGCCCGGGACAGGGCTGAGCGCGATCTGATTCTGTACACGCTTGAGGTATGCCGCAACAACCATGTCGAGGCCGCCAGAAAGCTGGGAATTGCGCGCTCGTCGCTGTATCGTAAAATCACTGAGTTAAAGTCAGAAGCATGACGGCAGCGCTTTTGAAATCCCTGTCAGCGTTCGCCTGCGCCGTGACAAGCGTATCAGTGCGCCTGTTTGTACATGCGTATGATATTGCGGGACCGGGTCGACAGGCCGGCGCTGGCAACCGTAAGGACGATCAGTTCCTGCGAGCCGTCGCTGTCGATGTCGGTCACAAGAAAATCGGCAATATAGCCGTCCTGAACGCCGCTTGACCAGTTCTGGGACAGGCTTGTGCCGTCCCAGTGCAGGCACAGCATTTCGC
>CAIRTM010000023.1 GCA_903881505.1 uncultured delta proteobacterium
ATCGGCATGGTTCCGGAACTGACGCGGGTGCCGAATGTCCCCGGCTGGATGCTGGGCATTGCCAACCTGCGCGGAGATATTGTATCGGTTGTCGACATTAGACACCTGCTCGGCATGGGGCCGTTTGACAGCGGCATGCATGACCGCATTGTGATGCTGCGCTCGCGCACGGAAGACCTGTGCACCGCGGTCATCGTCAACCGCATTGCCGGCATGCACTACGTCAGCGAAGAAGATATCATCATGGCAGAGGCCGGAGACCGTGACAATGACCCCTTCATCAGCGGCGTCTATGAGCAGGACGGGCGGTCGATTGCGGTTTTGGACATAGAAAGCCTGCTGCAGTCTGACGATATGCAGCAGTTCAGGGCGCTGTAACACGGTATTGAAAAAATATGTATATGCAGGCTGTTCAAAAATGTCCATCCTCCGCAGCGGGCCTGCTGCGGGGGATACGCACAGATGCAACGCTGCAGATGGGCGTTTCGGGGCAGTCTGCCAAATGATTACCAACAGGGAGCGTGCATCATGAAAACAAGCGGGATTCGTTTCGGCATCCGGTCAAAGCTGATTGCCTCCTTTGGCTTTATCATCCTACTGCTCATGCTTGTGAGCGCATCGGCCTACCTCAGCCTGCTGAGGGTTGACGAACAGTCCAATCAGCTGCTGGGCACCTACGTTGCCTTTGACCGCCTCACGCGCGAAACCGAAAACGCGCGGATGCAGCTGCAGGCGCTTGAAAAAGACCTCGTCCTGCAGTTTGCCCTGCAGGGCATTGAGGCGGCGTTTAAAACCGGCGATGACGCCCGCGCAACCGTCACAAAGATGCGCGCCAATCTCGAGGCAATCCGCAAGCTCAGCGTGGACCAGTCCCTGCTGCGCAAGGCGGCCGAGCTTGTTAAAATCCTCGACGCCTATGAAGAATACCTGGCACGGACTGAAACCGCGCTTAAGGAGAGCTCTTCCGGCCAAAGCACCCCCGAGTCGCGGCTGCGCGCCGCCGAAAAGGCCCTCGCCGATTTCTCCGGGTCTCAGGGCTCCGGGGCGGCCGTTGAGCGCCTCAGGACGGTGCTGTCTCAATTCGTATCCGCCGCCGCGGAAAAAACCTTTCAGGCGCGGGCCCAGATGGAGAGCCGCTCACGCGCGACACGCCTCATCATCCTGGGGATCACCGCCTGCGCCGTGGTGCTGGCCCTGGTTTTCTCCGCCCGGCTCGCGGGCGGCATCATAAAGCAGGCGCGCCATATCATGCGCCTGCTTGAAAAAATCGGCACCGGCGAATACCGGGCCAGAACACCGGTTACCAGCAACGATGAGCTGGGCGCAATGGCGGGAGCGCTCAACAAGATGCTTGATAATATCGTGTTTCTTATACAGACCCGTGAGGAGCGCGACCGGATGCAGGCCGCCATCATGAAACTGCTCGAGGACGTCAGCCGCTTCGCCGAAGGCGATCTGAGCAGGGAAGCAGAAGTGAGCGAGGAATTCACCGGAGCGATCGCCGACGCCTTCAACATGACCATTGCCCAGCTGCGTGAAATCATCCGCCGCGTCCAGGACTCGACCAACCGGGTCAGCAGCTCGGCCCACAGGATATACAAAACAGCCGAACAGATCGCCTACGGAAACGAATCCGGGGCCATGGGCGTTTCCTCGATCACGTCGGCGATTGACGAGATGGCCGCCTCCATTCAGGCGGTGTCTGAAAACGCAGCGCAGTCCGCCGATGTCGCCACGAAGTCGCTGGAAGGCGCCCAGAAGGGAACCAGGGCCGTGCAGGCCACGATCGAGGGCATGGGCCGCATCCGTGAGCGCGTGCAGGAAACAGCCAAGCGCATCAAGCGCCTCGGTGAAAGCTCGCAGGAGATCGGCGAAATTGTGCAGGTGATCAATGACCTTGCCGACCGCACCAGCATCCTGGCGCTGAACGCCTCGATCCAGGCGGCCATGGCCGGCGAGCAGGGCCGCGGATTTGCCGTGGTGGCCGAGGAGGTCGAACGCCTGGCCCAGCGCTCGGCACGCGCCACCGGCCAGATCGCCGGCCTCATTGCCGCCATCCAGGCTGAAACCAATGAAACCGTGGTGGCCATGGAGGAAACAACCCGCGAGGTGGTCGCCGGCTCGCGGCTTTCGCAGGACGCGGGCAAGGCCCTCGGCGAGATAGAAAGCATTTCCAATCAGCTGGCCGAGCTGATTCAATCGATTTCGCTGTCTTCGCGGCAGCAGGCCCGCGCGGCAGACGATATTTCCATATCCATGAACCAGATTTCTGAAATCACCCAGCAGACGGCCGACGGAACCAGGCAGGCAGCCTCATCGATACATGAGCTGGCAACCCTCGCCGACGAGCTGCGCGGTTCGGTCAGTACGTTTAAACTGCCCGAAACCGGTACGGACTCCGCCGCAGGCCTGCGGCAGGGGTAGCCCTTCCAACGGGCCGCTGCGGCGCGTCCCGGGCGCGCCATGATGGAGCGTGTTTTTGATGGCTAAGCAGATCAGACCGGAAGTCTTCAGCGGCTATCGCGATGAAATTCGCGGCTATCTGCCGTCCGTGCGCGCCGCGCTGGCCGCGTTTGGCCGGGACAGCGCCCGCCGGCCGGAGCTGGCGGAGGCCCGGCGGCAGGTGCATATCATCAAGGGCGCATCCGACATGACCGGCATGGTGCCGCTCGGCCATGCGGCTCATGAACTGGAGCGGATACTTGAGGCCCTTGAGGGCGAAACGCTGGCTTTTGGAGGGGAACTGGCCGCTCTGATTGAGCGCTGCCTTGACCGGATCAAAACCTGCATCGATGCTGCGGAAAGCCCTGACACGGCATCATGGGACGGCTTTGAGGAACTGCTCGGAGCACTCCGCGAGGCTACGGGACCGCTTCCTGTGCCGCCGCCCGCGCATGCGGACGCAGCATCGGCCGGCGGCAGCGGCGCGGAGAACAAGGCGATACCGCGCGAACTGCTGGAGGTCTTCAGGCTTGAAGCGCAGGACCATTTCAATGCCGTGCGAAGGCTGCTTGAAGGCCTGCGCAGCGGCAGAACCGAACTGATACAGGAACTTCGCCGCACCGTGCACACCCTCAAGGGCTCCGCGGGCGCGGTCGGTTTTGTTGACATGGCCTCCCTGGCGCACCGCATGGAAGACCTGCTCGATGCACTGCATGACGGCGCCATCCCCATGGGCCCCGACGTGCCGCGCCTGCTTGCCGACGCCGCTGATATCCTTGAAGATATCGCCGACGGCAGGGCGGCGCAGGGCGCGCGCGCCGATATTGACGCGCGCATGACCGCCATGCTCGGCACCGCAGCGGCTGTCCCCAAGGACGAACGGCGCAGCGGCATCACGGACCGCCGCGCCGTGCCGCGCGAGCCGTCGGAAGAAGGCCCTGCGGCCGATGACCTGGTGCGGGTTTCGCAGGACCGCATCGACAGCCTGATCAAAACGGCGGGCGAACTGGTCATCAACCGCTCCGCGCTCCAGCAGCACCTGAAATCACTTGACGGCCGCATGCATGAGATGGGCGGCGTCGTCGAGCGGCTGTGCTCGGTTTCCAGCCGCCTGGAAACAGAATACGAACTGGCCGGCATGGGCCGCGGCGTTCCTGTTCCCAGCAGCATTACGGCCGCGCGCCACGGCTTCGACGAGCTGGAGCTTGACCGCTACACGGAATTTCACCACCTGCTGCGCCAGCTCAGCGAGGCCGCAGCCGACCTGAAGGCCTGCCGGCATGCGATCGAATCCGTCATGAATGAGTGCGCGGCCGCATCGTCGCAGCAGGGGCGCCTGTCCGGCGATATACAGGAAAAGCTGGTGGACGTGCGCATGGTACCGCTGGCTTCGATCACGAACCGCCTGCGGCAGATTGTCCGCGTTGTGTCAAAGTCGCAGGGCAAGCTGGTCGACCTGGTGGTCGAGGGCGAGCATATCGAAATAGATAAAAAAGTGCTGGATGAAATGGTTGATCCGCTGATGCACGTGATCCGCAATGATATCGATCACGGCATAGAGACGCCGGACGAGCGCCGCGCAAAGGGCAAGCATGAGCGCGGGCTGATCAGGGTGCGCGCCTACCATGAAGGCAGCAAAATCGTGATCGCCGTCAGCGATGACGGCGCCGGGCTGCGGCTGGAGCGCATCCGCGCGGCAGCCCTTTCCCGGGGCCTGATCTCCGAAGACGAGAGCCGCTCCATGACCGACGACGAGCTCTGCCAGCTGATATTCCACCCGCATTTCAGCACGGCCGAGCAGATCAGTGAAGTTTCCGGCCGGGGCATCGGCATGGATGTGGTCAAACGCCAGGTCAACAGGCTTCAGGGCACCCTGCTGTTTGAATCATCGCCGGGGCGCGGCACGCTGCTCACCATACGGCTGCCCATGTCGCTTTCCATACGCAGGGCCCTGCTGGTGCAGGTCTGGGGCGAGAGTTACGCGCTGCCGCTGAGCTCGCTGAAGCGCATTGTCCGGTTTCCCGCCGCGCAGCTCCCCGCTCCGGACGGCCCGCAGGAAATCGTCCATGAAAACGAGCGCTATTCCTGCGTGCACCTGGGCCGTTTCATGGGATGCAGTCCGCAGCCCCGGCAGGGTGCGGACACGGTTCCGCTGCTGATCGTCGATGTCGGCACCCGCTTTGCCGCGCTGCAGGTCGATGAGATCCTGGGCGAGCGCGAAGTCGTGGTCAAGGCTATCGGAACGCTCCTGCAGCGGGTGCGCGGCATTTCCGGCGCAACCGTGCTGGGCGACGGCAAGGTCATGCTCATCATCAATCCGCTTGACATCGGCGTGCCGGGCGAGGCCCTGCAGCCGACCCCGGCCGCGCAGGTGCAGGTGCGCACGCTGCGCGAGCATGAGCAGCTGACGGTCATGATCATCGATGATTCAATCAGCGTGCGCCAGGTCGTCTCCAACCTGGTCGAATCGTGCGGCTGGAGGGCGCTGGGCGCCTCAGACGGATTTGCCGCCCTTGAGCTGCTGCAGCGCCATGAAAAGCGGCCCGACATCATCCTGCTGGACGTCGAGATGCCGCGCATGGACGGATACGAGCTGCTTGCGCGCCTGAAAAACCGTGACCTGTGGCGGCGCATACCGGTCGTCATGCTCACGTCGCGCGCCGGAGAAAAGCACCGGCTGCGCGCCCTCGAGCTCGGTGCCGCCGAATACATCGTCAAACCCTACAATGACGACAACATGCGCGCCACCATCAGACACCTGGTGAGCCAGGCGCGAAGCGGCTGAAAAACGGCCCGATGCCCCGGCTGCATGCGGCTGCCGGCACAAACCGCACCCGGCGCCAGGCAGGCATTGCAAAAGCCAAACGATACCCCGGCATCCGCCGGAAGGAGGAAACATGAAGGAAACAATGGTCGAGTGGTCGGACAGCCTTGCCACGGGAATTCTCTGGCAGGATTTTCAGCATGCCGGGCTGATCGCGCGCATCAACCGCCTGCATCAGGCAATCACCAACAGGCAGTCCCGGTCCGAACTGCGCAGCATGACTGCCTTTCTGGAAAGCTACATTGAGAACCATTTCAGCATGGAGGAGCGCTATATGGAAGTGCTGCATGACCCTGATATGGGCGAGCACGCGCGCGCGCACCAGCAGTTCCGCGACAATCTCAGCCAGCTGCGCGCCTGCAAAGATACAGGCTCGCAGCTCACCGCTTCCTCGCTGTGCTATGACCTGCATGAATGGATCACGCATCATATCCGCACCATTGATAAAAGGCTCGGCCGGCTGATACGAGAGAAGGGGATTGACTAAAAAATTAATATAAAAACGAATAATGGTTCCTATGTCAGCGTTATTTTTTTATTGTTTATATATTAATATTGAAATTAAAGCTTGTGGCGGTTGGATTTAATGATTTAAAAATATATAGTTTGACTAATTCTGATGATTACTCTATAATCGATCAAATGTGCAGCACAGGCAGGACACGCGGCGGTTCGCAACGTGCATTTCGGGCCAGGCGGCCCGGGGCGCCGGGGGGGACAGGGACTTGACTACAACAAATTCTACAGACGCCCGCATGAGGCAGCGCTTTAGCGTTGACCTCAAGGCAACGGGAAGTCTTGAGGGAAACCCGGCGGAACTTCAGTTGCGCGTATCAAATGTGAGCGCAACCGGCGCACGCCTGCATGCGGACACGAAACTGGATGTCAGGGCCGGCATGCGCATTCGACTGAAGATCTTTGTTCCCAATACTGTCCTGCATATTCCGACCACGGCCGAAATCATGTGGGCCACCCCTCAGGGCAGCTCGGTCTCGTTCGGTGTCAGGTTCGCCGACATGGTCAGTGCCTACATGATCGGGCAGCTTACGCGCAATTCATCTCCGATCACCGCCTGAGAATATAGCCTGTACGAACCGGCATGCAGCGCTTCCGGCAAAAAAGGCCGTACCCTGTGCAAGGGCACGGCCCGGTTGATCTCAGATCGCGACGGCCTGCTGGAGCGTATTAAAACCGCCAGTTGAAAATGACCATGGCGGGCGCGATCTGGTCCGGAAAGCGCGTGAACCACTCCGTGTTAGCGGGAATGATATTGACAATGCCGATTTGAATACCGCTTGCCGTGGTTCCGGCATAATTGACAAGGCCGAGCTGCAGGCCCTTGAGAATGCCGGCATAATTGAAAAATCCGAGCTGGATTCCCTGCATTGTGCCAACCGTGTAGTCAAGCAGGCCCATCTGCCAGCCGAGCATGGCGCCGTTCGTATAATTGATGCCGGCAAGCTGAAAGCCCGTGTAACCGTCTGAATAATTGAACAGGCCCAGGGCCGCTCCTTCGCTCTGGCGCTTGAAACCGTTCACCAGGCCCAGCGCAAAGGATGACTGCTCGTTTTCGCCCCATATGCTCAGGGACACGCCTTCAATGCGCGTGTCCCGGTCGTGCAGGGCGATGTCCGGCGTCAGGCTGCACTGGAACATGGCCGCGGCCGACGCCTGAGCGGCTGTCATAATCATAAACAGGCATGCACATACTGCTATTTTCTTCATCCTTGGTCTCCTTGTAGTGCTGCGTCAATGTTGGTTTGCCGTCCTCCTGTGCGCGGCCCTCTCAACCCTGCGTACGGAAGATAGTGCAGCGCCGCCGTCCGCTATATATACGACTGAAAAAAAAATCTGTCAACCCGGGCGCACATCCATACGCGGCATGCATGAAGGGCAAACGCAAAAAGAGCCCGCATCCAAAACGGTACGGGCTCTTTTAAAACTGGCTCCCCAGCGCGGACTCGAACCACGGACCCGGTGGTTAACAGCCACCTGCTCTACCGACTGAGCTACTGGGGAATAA